>JAIRQG010000126.1 GCA_031256615.1 Candidatus Methanoplasma sp.
ATCCTTTATTATCCGCTGAGCACAGGAAGGAACTTTGATGAGATAAAGAGGGCCGTGATGGCCCTTCAGAAGGCAGACAAGGATAAATGCGCCACTCCCGCGGATTGGAAGCCCGGAGAGGACACCATCGTACCTCCGGCGAAATCCATGGGTCTTGCGAAAGAGAGGGCGGAAATGAAGAGCGGCAAACAGTACTGCCTTGATTGGTTCCTCTGTTTCAATAAAGAATCTTAAACAATATGCCGCAATGCGGCAATCTTTTCTTTTTCATGAAGCTCCGATCCGGAGACTTTTCATCCGCACTGAAAAGCGTAAGCGAGCGCTATGTTCTTTGATCATTGCAGCAAAAGGAACGGTAAGAATATAATCCCCCAGATAGGTAAGGGCAGATGCAGGCGTTGCTATGAATATAGTGATTATTGGGGCCGGTAACGTTGGTTTCACCTCTGCGGAGGCGCTTTCAAAAACCCATAACGTACTCATCGTGGAGAAAGATGTTACGACGGCAGAGAACGCAAAGGCATTGCTCAATGCATCGGTATTCCACGAGGACGGGAACAATCCTAAGGTCATAGAGGCCGCCGTCAAAAGGATAGATGCAGATATCATTATCACCGCAACACAGGATGACGGCCATAATCTCTTTATCTGTTTCATGGCCAAACGTTTGAAGCCGTCAATAAAGACGGTGGCGTGCCTCAGAAACCCAGACTATATTGTGAAGACATCAAAAGAAGGTTTGGAAGGAATAGACCTCCTTATTTCTCCTGAGCTCATTACCGCAGAGAAGATAGAAAAACTGGCCGTACTTGAGAATGCGGTCGCATATGACCATGTTCCCAATATGAATATGGATATTGCGACCTTTAGGATAGAGGAGGGGCACAACCTTGTCGGGAAGGTCGTTTTGAGCATAGATATGCCCGCAGACTGCAATATCATCGCCGTCAACCGCGGAGGGAACGCCATCCTTGACAATGAGATCACCGAGATACACGCAGGCGACAGGATAAGGGTCCTCGGGTCTCCGGAGTCGATCATCGCTTTCAACAAACTGATCGGCGTCAAAAAGGAGGCGAAAGAGTTCGTGATCCTGGGCGCAAGCGTTGTCGGCATGGAGATAGCAAGAAGGCTGATCCAGAGCAATAAAAAAAGGATCGTCAAGATAATCGAGAATGATGAGGTCCAAAGCAGGAACGCAGCAAGAGAACTCACCGATATTTTAGTGGTCAACGGGGATTTCATCGACATGGCGGTCCTGAGGTCAGAGGATGTTCAGAGGGCGGACGTGATCATAACGGCATCCCCTCTGGATGAACGCAATCTGCTGGCTTGCATCGCGGGGCTTAGGTTCGGCACCAGAAAGATCATATCGAAATATTCCAACAGGGACTACGAGAAGATCTTCAGATACACAGGCGTAGAATCCATCGTCGGGTATCACCGCGTGATACGAAACGAGATAACAAAGAACCTGGTCGTCGACGAGAATGCGATCATCGCCGTCGAGGGAGACGATGAGTTCTTCTTCAGCGTGACCATCGATAAACGGTCGGATCTTCTGAACAACCGCCTGGGAGACGTAAACATGCCCGAAGGCATAAAGGTCGCAGCCATCAGGAGAGGCGAGACGATGATCTACCCCCGCATGAACACGATGTTCATGGAGGGAGACAAAGTGCTTCTTTTCACACACATGGCAAACCCGGTCAAACTGTCCAGGCTGTTTGGGCACAACACGCCGTTGGAGTTATGAGTCCATGCTCAATGCGCTGCGCCTCCGCATAAAGAATATGGCAAGATGGGAAAGCAACGCCGTTAAACTGTTAGGATTAATTGAGATCGTTCTCGGCATCGCCCTTCTGGCCCCTGCTGTCGTAGCTCTGTTCCACAATGAGGATCCAATGGTGTTCATATTTCCCGCCCCGATCCTTCTGATCCTCGGGACCGTTCAATACCTTCTGTTCAAAAGCGGAGAGACGATCAAACCGGCCGGCGGACTGCTGATGATATTCGTGGCGTGGTGGATCGTGTTCGCTGTGAGTTCCATCCCCTTCTACCTTTCCGGCTTCTCAGCCGTGGATTCGCTCTTTGAAAGCGTCAGCGGATTCACGACGACGGGTACATCCCTGATCACAGACGCATCCGCATCCTACAGCATATTCTTCTGGGGCGCGATCACGCAGTGGGCCGGAGGCATAGCGATAGTTCTGATCTTTATGTTCCTTTTGCCGATGATGGGCATCGGAGGCAAGTCCTTTGTCAACAACGAACTCGCCGGTTCGGAAACATACAATTTCTCCATGAGGATAAAGACCACGGTCAAGAATTTCATTTCCATATATGTCCTCCTGTCGGTCCTGGAGGCGGTCCTGCTCATGATCACCGGAGTGGGGCTCTTTGAATCGGTCACAATGATGTTCTCCACAATATCGACCGGAGGATTCATGGTCGCCGGAGGCAGCATGGCCGATTATCCCTTCGCTGCGCAGTTCGTGGTTCTGGTATTCATGTTCTTGGGAGGTACGAACTTCTATCTGCATTATCGCGCCCTGAACAAAAGGGACTTCTCCGCATACAGAGCAAGTCAGGAATTCATCTGGACGGTCATATTGTTCATCATCGCGACGGTGGGGCTGCTGGTGATGCTGGTGATGAACACGGACGACATCTCCGCCATCGATCCAGGAAGCACGATCTGGAACACGCTTTTCACGGTGGTATCGATGGGTACAACGACCGGGTACATGATAGTGGATCAGCCGGTCTGGCCTCTTGCGACGTATGTTATACTGTGGATAGTCATGCTTCTCGGGTCCATGTCCGGCTCCACGTCCGGAGGGATCAAGATATACAGGCTCCTGATACTTTGGTCATACATCTCCAACGGCATTTACAAAATGTTCCATCCCCGCTCGGTCATGGATGTGAAGATGAACGGCCATGTCGTGAACAGCGATGCGGTCGTATCGGCGGTCGTGGTCGTTGTGATGTTCATAGCGGTCGTGATCTTTTCGATCATATTCCTGCTTATCTCGGAACCCGGGATGACCATATCAGAGTCGATAGGCCTATCGATCTCTGCGATCAGCAACACCGGCATGAACACAGGCAGCGTAACAATTCAGGAGATCAGCAGCATATCGAAAGTGTTCCTTACGTTCATGATGTGGGTGGGACGTCTGGAAGTGGTGATCGCGCTGCTGTTGTTCACAAGGACATTCTGGTCGGACCTGATCATGGACCTGAAAGGGAACAGACGTTCCGCAAAGGGCAGGGGCGGCTGATCATTTAGTGTTCCTGCACATATCCAATATCCTTACCACAGCCGGGTTGCCCGGGGCTTTCTCATTGATCGCTCCGGCGACGATCTTTGCCTCGCGGATCTTCTTCTTTTCCACAAGACAATAGGCAAGTATCTCCATTCCCAAAATGTTATCTGGGTCTTCCTTGACCGCCTTTGACGCATACGCACCGGCGCTTACGGTCTTCCCCTCGATCCAGAGATAATAGGAAGCGAGAGCGTCGGCATCCGGCTGGGATTTGTTCTTTTTAAGATTATCTTTTATGAACTTTCCGGCTTCTTTGGACCTTCCCGCCGCAGATAACGCTGCACAATAACACATCTTCGCATCGAGATTGTCCGGAGCTTCCGCAAGCAGCTCTTCTGCCAGTTTGACGGCTTTGTCGTGTTCTTTGCCGGCAGAGACAGACCTGACCATGACCGCTGTGTCCTCCAGTGTCGGAGATGCAAGTTTTTCATACGACCCAGAGGACTCTTTATACTTTCTAAGATCAAAGAAGATGCGCATCTTTTCCCTGAGGACATCATCGCTCTCTGCCGCATGAGAAAGCACCCGTTCCGCCTCTGCCGGAAATCCGATGCTTCGAAGACCTTTCGCGGTTTCGAGCCTGTTCGCATCATCGACCTTATTCTGGATCCTTTTGGCAATGTCTGCGGCACCGTTCTCGTCCTCTATGACCTTCAAAAGCGATGCGCAGGTCAGAAGAGTGAATGGGTCATCCGAGAATTGATTGGCCAATTCCGAGATCTGTCCCGATGCCAGGAGCATGTTCCCGTTCGTTATGTTGGACTGTATTTCCTTCAGTGTTTTCTCCTTGTCCATCTGCGCATATATCTCCTTTACAAAGATAAAGATTAAGTCAGAACAGCCGGTGTTGATGGGTTCATATACCTTCAAGCCGATGATGGGTAGGTGAAGCGATGCTCAAAGGATTCTCAATATACGGTCTTTTTGGAGAATATGACTATGAAGTAAGCCTCAGCAGCGGCTACATTACTTTCATCCATTCGCTCAACGGGTACGGGAAATCCACCGTCATGAAACTTATCTCCGACATCCTCAAAGGGAACACAGATGAGATAAAAAATGTCAATTTCAAGAGAATGGATCTGAAATTCAGCGACGGCACGGCGCTCATTGTGGAGAACGTCGGGGAATCTCCTCTTATACAAATGCAGAAGAATGAACTTGAGGAGGAAATATCCGCTGAAGAGCTCAGGAGCATACTGGGTGTTCTTTACATATCCCCGGACAGGTCCACCGTGTACACGGAAGACGGCATCAAACCGGCACTCGAAACATACGCGGAATGCCTGGCTGACAAACTCAGGACCGCAAAAGAGAACAGCAGCCTTAAGGTCATTCCGAAAAAGGGAAGGAAGGAGCGCACGGACGCCGAGCTTGAATTCTGGAGCAAGGACCTCAAGGCCAAACTTGACTTCATCAAGCGTGCGGGAATAGAACCGGACATGCCTGCGGGATACAAATTCCCGCCGTCAAGATTTGAGATCATGAGATACAGGCAGGATTACGAGGAACTGGCGTTCTCTCTGGACGAGTATGTCAAGAGATACTACGAGATATCGGAATCGGCGATAGTGTACATCGATATCGTGAACGACCTTCTGGTAAACAAGAGCGCATACATCAACGAAAGGAACATCCTGAGTGTCAGAATGGATAACGGCGCGGCGCTACAGCTCAATAAGCTCTCTTCGGGGGAGAAGCAGATACTGATAATGTTCTATCTGATCCTCTTCGAGGCCAAGAACGGATCGGTCATCATCATCGACGAGCCTGAAATTTCTCTTCATGTGGGATGGCAGCAGAGGCTGGGAAAGACATTCTCCGACATCGCAAGGCTTCGCGGTATGCATGTGATCATTTCAACCCATTCTCCTCAGATGATACATGACAACTGGGACATGTCTGTTGAACTTAAGGTGGAAGATGATAGGTGATCTCACAGCATCGGACATTTCCAACAGCGTCTCCATGCTAAGGTCCGCCCACAAAGGGCCGATCATCGTGGTAGAAGGCGTGACGGACAGCAGACTGTTCGGTAAGTTCGTTGACAGAAATGAGGCGAAGATAATCGTCGCCTTCTCCAAAGAAAATGTCAGAAGGTCCGTCACCGAGCTCTGGGGAAGAAGGAATGATAAAAAGATAATAGGCATAATCGATGCGGATATCGACAGGCTGTGCGGCAAAAAATACAGTCCCCCTTTGTTTCTTTCCGACAAAAGGGACATGGAAACAATGATCATGAGCACAAGGGCGCTGGACGATGTTCTTTCCGAGTACTCCGACCCGCAGCTTCTTGAGAACTTTGAGAAGGATCACGGGAAGGTCGGAGATGCTGTGGCAAGGTCCGCATATCCCATAGGTCTGCTGATGTTCATTTCCTCAAGGGAAAGGATGGGACTTTGCTTTAAGAACATAGATCATGCGTTCTTCATCAACAGAAAGACGCTGGCCATTGACATAAGGAAGATGATCGATGAGGTGTTCTCTCAATCGCAGAACAAAGGTATCGGCAAAAAAGAGCTTGCCGACATGATCACGGAGGAGGAAGAGGTCCTCAACGACCCCTGGATAGCCGTAAGGGGACATGACGCGGTGTCGGTGCTTGCCATAGGGCTGTCGGAGGTTTTCGGCTCCTATAACAGCATAGGCATCAACGGCGGCCAGCTGAGCGGCGCGCTGAGACTGGCGTTCGGCTTTGATTATTTCAAGGATACGGATCTGTATAAAGATACGATGAAATGGTCCCAGAGGAACAACTTCATCTTGTGGATCACTCAATGACGAAGTCCTCTTTCTTCAGGCCTTCCGACGTTTCTATCAAAGTCTGTACCTTGCGGTCACAATCGTCGAGTATCTTTTTGCATCTCTCCCTCAGCAGGATCGCCTTCTCATATATCTCCAGAGCTTTGTCCAGTTCAAGGTTCCCGCTCTCAAGCTCGTTAACGAGCTGTTCGAGCATCTTCAAGCTGTCTTCGAATGTCATCTCTTCAACTTCCATCATTTCATCTCCACTTTCTTTATCTCTGCCTCTGCTTTTCCGTCTTTCATCATTATGCTCACTTCTGTTCCGGCCCGCATCTGCCCGGAAGAAGTGAGCGCCCTGCCGTTTTTATCTGTGACCAGCGCATAGCCTCTGTCCAACACTCTCATCGGGTTGATGCTTTCCAGTCTCTCGGAATATCTTTGAAGGTCCTTCCTGTTATTTTCAAGCATCCTCTGAACATATACATCCATGCTCGAATCCGTCTTGATGAACCTTCTCCTCATGGTTCCGACCTTATCCTTCAGCGCAGAATTCATTCTGGAATACAATTCGTCCAGCCTTATAGATTGCATCAATATCCTCTGTTCCGCCCGTCTCGGAGAGAGCTTCGAGTCCAGTATCTTGAAGCGGTAATGCATACGGTCCAATATCCTAGACAGGGACCTGTTCACCCTGATCATATCTGTGTCCAGATGCTTCATCACTTCTTTGCGGTCCCTTAACGCGAGCTCTGCGGCACCGGTGGGGGTCGGGGCCCTGACATCTGCCACCAGGTCGGCGATGGTGAAGTCGGTCTCGTGTCCCACCGCAGATATAACAGGAGCTTCAGATGCGGCTATCGCCCTTGCTACTATCTCCTCGTTAAAGGCCCAAAGGTCCTCTATCGATCCTCCGCCTCTTCCGACGATGAGCACATCCACTCCCGCTTTGTTGAGAGTTTCGATCCCTTTTACTATCGACTCCGCTGCGCCGTCGCCCTGCACCTGCGCCGGATACAGGATGATGTCGGCAGGGAAGAGCCGTCCGGAGGTTGTGATTATGTCGTGTATGACCGCTCCTTTTGGGGATGTCACAACCCCGATCACCTTAGGGTACAGAGGAAGGGGTCTTTTCCTCGAGCGGTCAAAAAACCCCTCCGCTTCAAGCTTCTTCTTCAATGCCTCGTAGGCGAGGTAAAGGTCGCCGACGCCGGACCGCTGCATTGTTTCCACTATGAATTGATACGATCCTCTTTCGACGTAGAGGTCCACTTTCCCGAAGGCGGTCACTTTCATATTATCTTGGGGCTCGAAGTCGATCCTTGCTCTCGACTGCTTGAACATGACGCCCCTGATCTCGCTTGTGTTATCCTTAAGTGTGAAATAATAATGCCCCGAGGGATATTTCTTGAGATTCGACAGTTCCCCGAGGACCCAGACATCATTAACGGTCGGAGATTCAGATAACACTGACCTTACTCTTGTGTTCAACTGGGTAACTGTTATTGTCTCTGCCATGTTATCTTCCTCTATATTCGATCCGGTTTATTTGCTGTTTTGTTTTACTCAGTGGTGTGCATGAAATAGTTTCGGTCATATGAAATCGTCTTTCCGCGACCGTCTGGGTAGTTAAACCGCCCATTCTTTTGGAACAAGATAGATGTATATATCTTGTAATGTGTTCTCTTCTTGGAAGATGATTACCCGGACAAAGGTCTGGGAGCCCTTTACGAGGGCTAGCCGATCGCATTATTCAGGGCAGGATAAGGTCGATAACGACCTCAACTGCGCCAGACGGGTATGCGATAACCCGAACCCTGAGTCTCCAGGATTTGGCTATTATTTCACCTCCTCCCGGGCGGACCCGGTACCCTTGGAGAGCATGGTACCGAGCTCTCCGCTTTCGGGCAATTTCTTCACTGCGCTTAGAGTATTTATTCGTTACAGGGGGGTGTCCGAATATCCCGAAAGTGAAAAAAAATCGAAGAAATTGCCCGAATTGACTCTTTTTAGAGGGGGTTTGGCAATTAACAGATGCGCGCAGACAATGCTTGCGACCGGCGCATAGCTCAGCTCAATTTATTGAAAATGACAGTTTCTTCCTTAAGGGAGATCTTCCCGACCTGATATCCGTACAGGGTCAGCTCTTTTTTGCAGTTCAAAAAGGAGTGGTCTAGTTTGACTCCTGCAACATCACATATTTCATCGAAAGTCAATTTTATCTGAGGGCTGCCGTTCTTCTGAATAAACTCCCATAATTTATCGTATTTACTCATTTGCGCATCGCACGGTCATATCCTTTCAGTCCTTTAAGCAACCGATGGGAACGACATACACTCCGTCCGGGCGGCGGTAAGCGTAGTTCAGCCCTGTAAGCACCATAAGGAACCCAGGCTCCTGCACGTGATCGGCATCTATCTTTTGCTTCAGCTTGAGAAGGTTCTCTGCCGCCTCGTCTATCATGTCTCCTCCGAGCTTTGTCTCAACTCCGCCCCAGTTCCCATTCTTCAGGTGTATCACGGCGTCCGCTTCCAGGCCGGAACTGTCATGATACTGGCAGACGCTTCCTCCGAGCTTTTCCGCATATACTCTCAGGTCGCGTATGCAAAGGCTTTCGAACAGTAAACCGAAAGTGCTGATATCGTTGATCAGATCTGCGGGGGATGCTCCCAAAGCTGCAGCTGCGATCGACGGGTCCACGAATTGACGTTTGTCGCCGGTACGGATGACAGTTTTCGACCGCAGTTTCGGACTCCAGGCAGGCAGGTCCTCGATCACGAACAGTTTACGCAATGCGTTGGAATATGATGTGAGCGTTTTTCATCCAATGTCCCTTCTGTAGCTGAAACATCGTTCTGGATGGTCGTGTTCGAAGCGAATGAGGATATATGGCGTGCATAGGAGCGCAGTATTCTCCGCGCTCTTTCCGGGTTCCCTTTTATGTCATCAACGTTGATGATATCATCATCAGTGAGCGATCTGAAATAGTTCTCGGCGATCAAAAGCGCGGCCTCATCATCATCTCCTACTGACTCCGACCATCCTCCGCGGCAGATAAGATGCGCAATGCGGTTGAATGAGATCTTGGAATTCCTGGATATTTTTGGAATACCGTTGAAGAGGTCTTTGAGGGACACTTCGCCGGTAGATTCAAGCGACTCGTAGAGCGACATGGGGCGCATTACGATCCTTGCCATACGTCCGGTGCCCGAGTGGCGATCCTTATCTTCGATCGGCTTCGCCGAGCCTGTCAGTATGTATTGGCCGCGCCCGCTGTTGTTATCGATATCCCAGCGGATATGATCCCATAATTCAGGAAGCTTTTGCCATTCATCGAAAAGTAGAGGGCGCTCGCCTTTCAGCACATTTTCCTCTTCAGTGGTCAAATATGTTCGGTATCGTTTAAGGATGCTGGTACGCTGTAACTCAACCACAGTTTTTGAAAAACGTTTTGCAGTTGTAGATTTTCCGCACCATTTAGGCCCTTCAATGACTATGCAGCCGGC
>JAIRQG010000138.1 GCA_031256615.1 Candidatus Methanoplasma sp.
CTGAGGCCCGAAGAGGCAGACAGAGAGATCACCGGCAAATACACAACCCTGGGAGCCGTTTCAAAATTCCTGGGATCCAACGTGAGATGATCTCATGGAACACGTAAACACAAGCGGAAAAAGGAAGACGGCGATCGCGAGAGCGACCGTTAGAGAGGGCAACGGCAGGGTAACTATCAATAAGGTGCCCCTGGACACATACGGCCCGGAACTGGCAAGGCTCAAGATAATGGAGCCTCTGGAACTTGTTCCCGAGAAGGTGGCCAAGGTCGACATCGCTGTGCTGGTGAACGGCGGAGGCGTGATGGGACAGGCGGCGGCCGCAAGGACCGCGATCGCGAGAGGTCTGGTGGACTTCTACAAGGATGAGGAGCTGGAAGCGGTGTACAGAGCATACGACAGAACGCTCATCATCAACGATGACAGAAGGAAACTCCCCAAGAACCCTCTCGGACATGGTGCCCGTGCCAAGAAGCAGAAGTCATATCGTTAAGGTGATATCATGATAATACCGGTGAGATGTTTCACATGCGGGAAAGTGGTCGGAAGCGCGTACCGCGAGTATGTCAAACGGGTCGGGATGGGAGAGAACCCCAAAGATGTCCTGGACAGCTTGGGATTCGAAAGATACTGCTGCCGCAGGATGATAGTGTCCCACGCCGATCTCATCGAAGAGATAGCGCCTCTCGGCTGAAACCTTTTAACAAAACCAATTAATGGGCCCGTGGGGTAGCTTGGTATCCTTCTTGCTTGGGGTGCAAGTAACTCCAGTTCAAATCTGGGCGGGCCCACCTAACTCTCTTGCCAGCAAGTCATTTTCAAAAATCAATAACACTCTTATTATTATCTAAATTGTGACCTGCGCCCCTATTTTTGCAGAATGACTGACAAGGTATAGAGAGCTATCGCTACAGAGTGGCCTTGCCGCAGATAACTCCGTATGGGGGTATCTGCGCCACGGCCAGAATGTTTCGGAAAGACGGTTTACCTTACTCTTCGGTGCTGTGACGGGTACGGAATGGTCATCTTATTTTGCGGCCGTTCCCGAATAGGCCATATCTGCTCCGACCGGACGGAAGCTTACTGTGCAACCTTTTTGCCGTTCGATGTTCCGACAGAACATGATACAAAGTGCGTCCTGCAGCTTTTCGGCCTCCGGCTTCCGCTTCGCCATGCGCCGACCCGATCATCTCTCGTTCTCGGACTCCTCCGTCTCCCGTGCGAGCCTCAGCAATTCCTCGTCTTTTGAGTACGGTTTGTTGCTCTTCAGCACAGACCACATAACGGTCAGCAGTTTCCTTCCGGCTGCCACCAGCGCCTCGCGCTTGGGTTTGCCGTTCTTGACGAGCCTGCGGTACATTTCCGTCACTACTGAATCGGGAGCATGCTGCATGTGCGCAATCGTACAGAACATCAGCATATGCCTTGCCAATTCATCGCCGCGGTGAGTGGTCGAACAGTGCGGATTGGATTCTGCCGATGCTCTCATCTTAGGCACGACACCGAAAGACGCCGTGAATTTTGACTTTGAGGGAAACCTGCCAATATCGATCACCATCGACGTGAAATATGCCGCCGACAGAACCCCGAACCCTGTAACTGAAAGGATGAGTTCATAGGTTCTGTTGCCGGCGAACATATATTTGATCGTCTTCTCGGCGAACTCGATCCTCCTCTTGGCGTCCACGGCGAATTTCACCTGCATCATCAGATACGGATCCTTGATCGATGACAGTTCAACCAGCGCCTTGGCGGAGGTTATGTTCCCATACTCTTTCGACAAATGTATCCCGTGAAGGAGGAGGTGCGCCCTTATCTTCCGTTTAACGTCTGAAAGATATTTCCTCTCTGCGGCCGCCCCCCTGCACAACTCTCTTTTTGTCATCCATTCGGGAGAAGGGACAAAACACTCGGCGAATTCGTTCTCTCCGTTAAGTCTTCTCCTCATATATCCTGCGAGTTCGATGGAGTCATTGCGGTCTGTCTTCTTCACAGACATGGTTATCCTATGAAGATCGGCCGCCTGCGCCATTGTAACATCGATGCCTAAATTCTTCAGCATCCAGTACACTTCGTGGGATTTTGTAGTGTTCTCAATCAGTGCGTGGCATTCGTGTTTTGAAAGGAATGCCGCCATCTTTTCCATTCCTTCTGCTGTGGACGGGAAATTACCGAATTCTCTGTTGAAAGTACTCAGGAGCTTCTCGTGCCGGTCCGGAACCTCTCCTATGCTCACATGAACGGCATAGGCAGAGGTATTCTTGGCATGGACATCCATGCCTATTGCTATTTTCATTTTCTTTGCCTCCTGCCACAAACTAAAGGATCAGGACGCAAGAAAGTGAGGTTTTTATCCAGCCTGCCCCATATTCCTCACGACCTGTGTTCTTTTTTGTTGTAGCAAACACAGAAGCGCAGGTCACAATTTAGATTTAGGCAGGCTTTTACTATATTCTAAATATAACGAAGGTATAGCAGGTACGATCTCATGGTGCTGGAAGGATTGGGAAAATCACTCAGGGACGTTATTGCCCATATCGGAGGTTCTTCCGTTGTAGACGAAGATCTCGTTACCGAAATAACAAAAGAGCTCCAGCGGGCACTTCTGCAGGCGGATGG
>JAIRQG010000148.1 GCA_031256615.1 Candidatus Methanoplasma sp.
CCTCATCGAAGCGCCTTGTCTCTCTGTCCACCTTACCGCCGGCCTTCAGTACCTTTGTCTGCCGTATCGCTTCGAAGGTCAGCGCCCTTTCGACATTCTTCAGGCCGGTGACGTTCTTCACTTCGACCCTTTCCTTCCCGATGGAGATGTTGCAGTCGCAGCGTATGCTCCTTTCTCCGTCCCCCGGAAGGTCTATCGTATGGCGGATGTCCGCTATCAGCTGTTTAAGGAATTCTCTTGCCTCTGCCGGGGAAGAGAAATCCGGATCGGTGACTATCTCTGCGAGAGGGGTGCCGGCTCTGTTGTAATCCACCAGCGATGACTGGTCGCCTACCCGCTTGGTCTTTCCGGGATCTTCCTCAAGCTGTATCTTTGTGATCCCGATAGGTTTCTTTCCGTGCAGGAGGTACACCCCTTTGCTTCCGACAGGATTGTCGTATTGAGTGATCTGAACGCCTTTGCTCATATCGGGGTAGAAATAGGTCTTTCTGGAGAACCAGGTGGTCTCCGGGATCTTGCAGTTCAGCATCTTTGCCAGCATTATTCCGTATTCTATGGACTTCCTGTTCAGCACAGGCTTTGCCCCCGGCATGCCCAGGCATATAGGGCACACATGAGTGTTGGGAGCCTCTGCATCGGTCGTCGGACAGGAACAGAACATCTTTGATTCTGTGGGAAGCTGCACATGTATCTCAAGTCCTATCTTCACAGCGACACCTCCGGCTTTCTGACGTCAAAGACAGAATCCCATTCCTTTGCGAATGTTATCAGAGAATCCTCTTCCCAGTGGTCAGTGACAAGCTGCATGCCGATGGGCATCCCGTCTCCGTTATAACCGCACGGAGCTGAAAGATGAGGCATGCCTGCCAGATCCGGAGGGCACGTAAGATAGTCCGCGCTGTATGACTCCACAGGCGTCATCTTGGAGATCTCATCGAATCTCGGAGAGGTGAAGGGCATGGTAGGGGTCAGTACCGCATCATGCTCCGCAAAGACCTTCTTGTAAGATTCTATTATATGAAGCCTGACCTTGAGCGCTTTTGAATAATATCTGTCCCTGAACCCGGCCATCCTCGTGTATGTTCCGAGGAGGATCCTTCTTTTCGCTTCCTCACCGAAGTATTTGGTCCTGAAATATGTGAAATAATCGTCGAAACGCAGGGAAAGGTCGCCTTCCTGCTGGCCGTACCTCATCCCGACGAAGCTCGCAAGGTTCGTGGACGCTTCCGACGTTGCAAGTATGAAATATGCAGGCATGGCGTACTTCAGAGAAGGCATCTTGATCCTGCTTACCTCTATGCCCATGCCTTTCAGGGCATCCAGCGATGATTCGAAACCGGAAAGGACCTCTTTGCTCACGCCCGCAAGCGGCTCTTCTGGCACTCCTATGGTCTTTATCTTTTTTCCTTTCAGTTCAAGTTTGGGCTGAGCGCAGGATGTGGAGTCCTTTAGATCCTTTCCTGAAATGACGGGAAGGAATCTGGCTATCTTCTCCGGATCCGATGAGAGAAGTCCGATCTTATCCAAGGAGTTGCCGTAGTCGATCAGGCCGTATCTCGATACCCTTCCGTAGGTGGGAACAAGGCCGTACACTCCGCAGAAGCTTGCCGGACAGCAGATGGACCCACCGGTGGATGCTCCGAGGGAGACATGTCCCTCAATGACAGCAGTTGCGCACGCCGATCCCCCGGAAGAGCCTCCGCACGACCGTTCAAGGTCGAAGGGGTTCTTCGGAATGCCGTATGCCGAAGTGGTGCTGAACGTGCCGAATCCGAACTCGTCCATGTTGCATTTGCCGATCAGCTTTCCTCCCGCGTTCCTCATACGTTCTATGGCAGTCGCATCGAATGCCGGGCGGTATCCGTCCAGGATCCTGGAGCCGCAGCGCGTCATCATGTCCTTTGACGTCATGCCGTCCTTGGCAGAGAAGAGGAAATCCGAATCCCCAATGTCGGCATTCTCCGTGATGCAGCTGAACATTGAATATTTATCATTAAGACAGGGCAGCGAGGCCAGGATATCTTTCATAAGAGCCTAGGCCCCCTGACATAGTTCTCATAGGTCTTCATGTCCTTCAGAAGTTCGTATGGATCGATGAAGATCCCGGGCACATCCTCTCTTAGGACATCTCCGACCTCCAGCGGGTTCACGCCGTATCCTTCTCCTTCGGGAGCTTCGTCAAGTATCGTGAAATAATCAAATATCTCGGCGAGGTCTTTGCTGTATTTTTCAAACTCCTCCTCGCTGAGTGCAAAGTGTGCGGCCTTCGCGACCCTTTCCACCGTCTTTCTGTCCATGATAACCGCCTGATTGTTCCCGTTGGTTATATTATTTACCGAGCAATCTTATTTCCCATATAGTATCAGCCCGTAAAGGGTCATGCCGTCGTCCCTGAACCGGAAATCGATATTCTGAGATCTCAGGTACGCATCCATCATTATTCCGTAAGCGGATATTGACGTCACCATTTGGTCAGGGAACCTGCACGGGCTGTCCGGATAGGTGCATTTATCGCAGTATTTGCAGCCGCCGTCGGTGAGCGCCAAGGCTCTGTATCCTTCTTTTCTCAGTTCAAGGCCAAGCTTCCTGCACGCTGTCTGGTGGGAGGTGCTGATCTTTTTTATGAGATCCTTATCTCTCAGGTCAATGTTGTTGAACTCTTTTATGAGAAGTGCGGCGTTGGAGAAACTTCCCACTGTTTTCAGGCATTTCTCTTCCGTACCTATGCCCGGAGGACACCCCCAGGTCACTCCGTATTCGCCGCAAAGGTTCTGGGCGCAAAGTTTCCTGCATTCTTTGATGGACGCAGCGTCCGGAGAAGGCGGATCTACTTTTTTAAAACAGCATCCCTCCATTATTGGGTCTGCGGATATCTTTTTCCACACATTCTCTATCATGTTTGGGTATATTTTTGAGAGATTATATACATGACTTCGTCTGAAATAACTGTGCAGGCAGCTTACACTCAGCTTCGGAGTCATCGCAGCGTATGAAACGCCACCTTCAGGGAATCCGGACATCCCCATGTCAGACTTAAATTCTTGATGCAGCGTCATGAGAATACCGCTGGATGGTAAGCTTGGGTTCGGTGCCTTCCATACAGGCGGCAAACCCCGGACCATCCGACTATAGCAACCGAAAAGCCGAACAGCCCCACCACGGTTCGTGATCGGATCGGCGCTGTGAACGGCACGGCCATGGTCGAAGGGCCTTAATGAACCGGAACGATTTCATCTGGTCTGTATTAAAGACCTGGCCCCTCAGGGGCAGTTTACACCTCCGCCTGTCATCTCGTCGCGGTACCTGATAA
>JAIRQG010000117.1 GCA_031256615.1 Candidatus Methanoplasma sp.
TGTGGGAATTGGCGGAGATACGCTGCAGGTCGCACCCTGCCCTGCTTGATGCACTGAGGAGGCTGGAAGAGCACCAGGATTTCTTAGAGAGGTATGACCCGATCAGCAGGGACGGCGCCCTCTTCTACACCGGGACAGAGACAAGAGGAAGGCCGGTGTTCAGGAGATACGCGTCCAGATTATGGGACAGGTACGTACCGGCAACAGACAAGGCCGCCCTGTTCTATGATGAAGGCAGCAAACCTTACAGCAAAGCGATGGCAGGGGATTTCGATAAGGCCGGAAAAGCAGGGTATACGCCGGTGGTGATCTCCCCCTTCGGGCCCGTGCCAGCGGAATTGGACGAACTATATCCGATCGCGCAGTCGGTGTTCCCTAAGATACTGGATTCTGATACGCTGCTTGAAACGGAATCATTCGCCGTTAAATTCTTAGAAAGCAAGTTCGCCGAGATCGTCAACGGCGGCGAGATAGAAAGCGGCGGCACCGAAGAATATGACCCGGACATGATCAGGGCGAAGGCAGTATCCAGATACCAGTTCGGCATTGATGCGACCGCTGCCCTATTCAGAGGGAAGATAGAGTTCGTCATAAGCAAAAACACCGGAAAGATAAGGAACGTCATCTCAGACGGGGAGCACGTCCTGTCAATGCGCGCGGGCGACGGGCTGTACACATTAAGGAAAGAGGGAGCCGACAGGATAGTCTCGGCGGTCCCTGCTCCGTTCATGAGGGTCACGGTCTCCGACGATGCGGTTCCCTTTGTATCCGAGGGAAGGAATGTGTTCTGTCAGTTCGTCACCGGGTGCGATGAAGAACTGAGACCTATGGAAGAAACGATCGTCACCGACGGGAATGACAAAGTGATCGCCACCGGCCGCATGATGCTGGTGGCGGAAGAGATAAGATCATTCAAAAAGGGAGTCGCCGTCAAGGTCAGGAGCGGGAGCGGAGACGAGGCCTGAGGCCTCCTCGGCGGCCTTTATGCATGCCATGAGATCGTCGGCGGCATTGCGCATGGTCCCCGCATTATCCGAAGACATTCTCATCAGAAGCAGATTTCCGTGCAGCTCTGTTGAAACATATCCTTCGTTATCCGGCGATACTGAGTCGAAAACAGCTTTTGCCGTCTTTTCGTCGTTATACCTGATGCGGAGTTCAAGCGTGATCATAGGCTCACTTCTTCTGTCCCAATATGTATCTGCATATCGCTTCTCCGACCTCATCGGTCGTCAGCTTTCCGCCGAGGTCCGGCGTTGTAAGCCCTTTGTCGAGGCATTGTCTTACAGACCTTCTCAGCATTTCGCCTTCTTCCTGATAGCCCTGGTTCTCAAGTAGCATCTTTGCCGCAAGCACCGCTGCGATGGGGTTGGCCTTCTTTTGGCCGGCAATGTCCGGCGCGGACCCGTGGATCGGCTCGAACATGCTGACCCCCTTGGGGTTAATGTTTCCGCTTCCCCCCATCCCCAGGCCTCCCTGGAGCTGTGAGCCGAGGTCTGTGAGTATATCTCCGAACAGGTTCGGGACCGCTACCGTTCCGAACGTCTCCGGCCTGACTATCATGGCCATCGCCATGGCATCAACGAACATGTACTCCAAAGCGATCCCGTGCTCCTTGGATTTCTCTTCAAAGATGGATCTCTGCATACCGTAGATGTGAGTGCAGACATTTGCTTTATCGACAAGCGTGACCTTTTTGTCGCCTCTTGCCTTTGCGTAGTTGAAGGCATAATCCGCGAACCTTGTGATGCCCTTCCTTGAAAGCAGTCCGATCTCGAACGCGAAGTCGTCATTGTTCGAAGAATTTGTTTCGAGATCTATCTGAAGATCGTACATCTCTCTTCTCACGTGGACGCGCGCGTCTTTCCTGCTTCCGCCGAACGTCCCTCCGGCGCCCATGTAGAAGTCCTCTGTGTTCTCCCTGAGGAAATGGATATCGAAGGGAACCTCTCTTTTCAGAGGCACGAAGGGGAACCAAGACGTCACCGGCCTCAGGTTGATGTACTGATCGAACACCGCCCTCATTTTCAGAAGGATGCCCTGTTCCAGTATGCCGGGTTTGACCCTCGGATCGCCGATCGCGCCGAAGTAGATCGCATCTTTTTTCTTAAGGTCGTCTATATCTTCACCGGTGAGAAGTTCGCCGCTCTTCAGGTATCTTTCGGAGCCTATGTCGAACAGTTCTCCGTCATAGTCGAATGACGAGATCTCGCATACAGCGTCCAGGACTTTCATCCCTGCGTCAATGACCTCTTTTCCGATGCCGTCTCCAGGTATTATTGCAAGATGCTTCAAAATTTACCCTCCTTGATCAAGTTGATGAGCCCACCGCTTTCTATCAGCTGGGTTATGAACGGAGGATACTTCTGGAAATCGAATTCTCTCCCGTTGCTCAGGTCCCTGACCTTTCCGCAGTCAGTGCACACTTCCACTGTGTCTCCTTCTCTGATGTCGGTTTTGCATTCTACCAGCAGCAGTCCGATATTCATGGAGTTGCGGTAGAATATGCGTGCGAAGGATTCGGCCACGATGCATGAGAAACCCGCCTGTATCAGCGACAGCGGAGCATGCTCTCTGGAAGACCCGCATCCGAAGTTCTTTCCCGCCGCCAGTATGTCTCCTTTTTTTATTTCTTTAGAGATGCTGGGTCTTACTTTTTCGAATATGAAATCGTTCAGATGGGTCAGGTTCGCCGATACCAGGCGCTCTGCGGGTATGATCTGATCCGTATCAACGTTGTCCCCGAATTTCCAGACCCTTCCTTCAATTTTGACCATCAGCATCCCTCCAGTTGATCCGGCGTTACTATCCTGCCTGCGATCGCCGATGCCGCGACGACCTCCGGCCCGGCAAGATAAACTTCCGAGTTCTTGTCCCCCATCCTTCCGATGAAGTTCCTGTTTGTGGATGAGACCGCTTTCTCTCCTGCTGCAAGTATCCCCATGTATCCTCCCAGGCATGCGCCGCATGTCGGACCGGATATGAATGCTCCGGCATCCAGGAAGATGGTCATCAATCCTTCGTCCATCATCTGTCTGTATACCTTTTGTGTCGCCGGAACCACAAGGAACCTGACGTCGCGGTGCACTTTCCTTCCTTTTATGACAGCGGCCGCGGAGCGCATGTCCTCGATACGTCCGTTCGTGCACGACCCGAGATATGCCTGGTCTATCTTCACATCCGAATCCTTCACGGCACGGCCGTTGCTGGGCAGATGAGGGAATGCAACCATGGATTCGATCTTTGAGAGGTTATATCTCAGGACCTGGCAGTATTCTGCATCCTGGTCAGCTGAGACAGGGGCGTATTCTCCCCTCACGGTGTCTTTGATGTACTCTTTTGTGAGGTTATCGCACGGGAATATGCCGGCCTTGCCGCCGGCCTCGATCGCCATATTGGAGACGGTAAGCCGGTCGGCGACGCCCATGTTACCTACGCCGTCGCCGTGGAACTCGAACGCTTTGTAGTTCGCTCCGTCCACCCCGATGTCGGTAATGATCCTT
>JAIRQG010000011.1 GCA_031256615.1 Candidatus Methanoplasma sp.
TGTAAAACAGGTCTTCCATGTTACTTCTGCACCATCCAAATGGTAAAAGTGGTAATAAGAAAAGCATTGTAGATATTTGCAATCACTTTATCGCACATACAAATAATAAATAAAAAAAAAAACGCCTCTGAACAACATACTCAGCTTAATTCAGGTCTCGGTGAGGCCCGAATTAAAAGCATATAAAGTTAATGTGTTTAACAGAGATGAAACTGTTTCTGACTGAACAAGGTTTAAAAAGAATTGAAATGAGGATTCTAATCCTCTGTTTACTGTTCAGCTGAGCTTATACCGATCACAATATCCTTTCCGGTCACGTCCCAGGTCTTTACCTCATCCCCTCCGGGGCTTTCCGTGAAGACTAGCTTTTTCGCTCTTACCTCAGATGAGATGTGCTCCATCCAACCTCCAAAAAGGTCGACCAGACGGGGTTCCGCGCTGACCTCGCAGTTGATGTACTGCTCGACGTTCAGCTTCATGTCCTTTCTCATCTGCTGTATCCTTCTGATCAGTTCTCTCGCGTAACCTTCTGCTTCTATCTCCGGAGTGACGTCGAAATCGATGAATATCTTTCCTCCGTCGAACTCCGCGCCTTCAAGGCCCTTGACATCGCTGTCGGATGTGGTGTATCTGATCTTCTTTATGTTGCCCTGCTGCATCAGGACCTCTTCGAACACGGATATCGATTCATTGACGCCGCTGTCGCCTTTGATGAATATCTGTTTCAGCGGCCATCTGAGCTTGCTTCCCATTTTCGCTCTCTCTGCAGCGACCACTTCGATAACGTTTTGGATGAGATACATGCTGCGTTCCAGATCCTCGTCGATAAGGGATTCGTCGCATGAGATCCAATCTTCCATGTGGACCGACGGTTTCGTGCCGCCCATGTGCTGATAGATCTCTTCGGATATGTGAGGCGTGAACGGCGCCAGAAGCAGCGCGGTGCTCATTATCGAGCGGTGAAGCACGAAGTAGGACGCGATCTTGTCATCAAAGGAATCGTTCTCCTCGCTCCAGCTCCTGTCCCTGACCAGGCGCACATACCAGCGGGACAGATCTTCCATGATGTAGTCCTCAAGAGCCCTTGCCACTTTGTGGAGTTCTCTTGACTCAAGGCCCTGCGTGACCGCTTTCTTTACTTTTTCGGTCCTTGAAAGCATCCATCTGTCCTCATCCCTCATGCTCCCGCTTACATTTTCAAGCGTATGGGAGGTCGGGTCGTAGTTGTCTATGTTCATATATGTGGATGCGAAATTCACAACATTCCAGTATGTGTTGAGTATCTTTCTCGCATTCTTCGGTCCATCCTTCTGGAACGCTGTGTCCTCCCACGGCGCGTTCGCTTTTATCAGATACAGCCTTAGAGAATCCGCCCCGATCTCGTTTATTATCTCCATCGGTTCTATGACATTGCCCAGGGATTTCGACATCTTCTGCCCTTTCGGATCAAGCACCCATCCGTGCATCATGACCTCATCGTAAGGCGCGCGGTCGAATGACACAACGCCGGCTCCGAGCTGGGTGTAGAACCATCCCCTTGTCTGGTCATGCGCTTCTATGATGAATCTTCCGAACCCCCATTCATCAAACCCTTCTTTCTTTGCCGGATAGTTGAACTGGGCCCATGCCGCTACTCCGGAGTCGAACCATACATCGAGGACGTCCTTTACCCTGTGCATCGTTGACCCGCATTTTTTGCATTTGAAGGTGACCTCATCGATCCACGGTCTGTGGGTGTCCATCCCGTCCTTATATCCGTTCCCTTCGTGCAGGTCCTTGTATTGCCCGACGACATGCGTCTCTCCGCATGTGCACTCCCAGACCGGCATCGGTATCCCCCAGTATCTCTGACGGGATACGCACCACTCTCTCGCGCCTTCGACCCAGTTCCTTTCTCTGGACTCCCCCGCCCAGTCCGGTATCCATTTCACACGGTCTATCTCATCCAGCATCTGGCCCTTTGCCTCAGGCACATCGATGAACCATTGGCGGGTGTTCCTGTATATGATCGGGGTCTTGCACCTCCAGCAGTGACCGTATCTGTGTTTTATCCGGTCGGAGTTGAAAAGCACTCCTTTTCCATTCAGATATTTGATGAGGTCCTCGTTTGACGCCCTTACCTTTTTATCGGTCATCATCGGGAACTCTTCCGTGAATCTTCCGGATTCCCCTACGGGGCAGAACGGCTCTATGCTGTATTTCTTTCCTGTTTCGTAATCATCCGGACCGAATCCGGGCGCTGTGTGTACGAGACCTGTATTGTCTTTTTCAACATAATCTGCGTTCAGGACCTTGAATGTCCACTTGCTTCTTATGAGATGGGCGGGGCTGATGTCGAACGGCGGTATGTACTCCAGGCCTTCAAGTTCCTTTCCGGTCATGCTTTCGATAACTTCGAATTTATCGTAGCCTCCCTTCTTCGAAACGTACTCCGCCTGAGAGAGCATGCATATCACGGTCTCCTCTTTCTTATCCCCGATAAGTCTGATCTTCGCATATTCGCAATTGGGGTGGGCGGCAACGGCCATGTTGGACGGGAGCGTCCACGGCGTTGTCGTCCATATGATGAGAGATACATTGTTATCTTTCGCGAGAGGGAATCTTACCATTACCGACGGGTCAAGCTCATCCCAATACTCGATCTCCGCCTCGGCGAGGGCTGTCTCGCATCTCGGACACCACGTCACCACTTTGCTGGACGGTCTGAGCAAACCTTTCTCATATGCACGGCTGACGGTCCACCATGCAGATTCCATGTAATCGAGTTTAAGCGTCTGGTACGGGTTGTCCCAGTCCATCCATACTCCAAGCTGTTTGAACTGGACGGTCATGCTTTCTCTCAGGTCGTTGGCGAATTTCTTGCATGTATCGACGAACTTATCGATGCCGATCTCCTCGATCTCCTTCTTTGAATGAACACCGATCTTCTTTTCGACCTGTACTTCGATGGGAAGACCGTGCATGTCGAACCCGGGCTGATCGCGGACATTGTAACCTTTCATCCTGAGATACCTTATCATAATATCCTTCAGGGTCTTGTTCATCGCCGTCCCGAGATGAATTGACCCCGTAGTATAAGGCGGGCCGTCGAGGAAATGGAATCTCTCTCCTCCGGATCTCAGTTCTTTGGTCTTCTCGTATGCATTGCTGGAGACCCAAAAATCCTGGATCTCCTTCTCGATAGTTGGCGCATCATAATTCGCGCGGACCTGCTTTATCATCGCTAATCCTCTTTTGCCGGGTATATCTTGCCCGGCGGTAAGAGGCAATCCGCATTTCAGTTAAATAATTGCTGGCCGAAACCGAGGCAAATCGTATAAAAATACAATTTTTAGACCGATCTATTACCTGTGTCCGCCGCCGCCCCCGCCGAACCCGCCGCCCCCGCCGCCGGTGGAGCCTCCGCCATGACCTCCGCCGCCCCCGCCCGCGTTGCTGCTGTATGCGGACAGCGGCACACTGTTGATCTTTGAGAAGCTGTCCGAGATGCTTCCGATGTGCGAGAAAGTGCCCAGATAAATGAGCGACGGAGGGTAAGTGCCAGCCTCACTGATCTGTCTCAAACGTACGTCGAGTTCTTTGACGACCTTGTCGGCCACTCCGAGAGCCGTCGCATATACCAGGTGCTGTTCCCAGAACGACAGTTCAAGCGCCCGTCTTTCTTTGATCAGGGTCATATCGGTGTAGAACCTTTTCAACGCCTGTATCTTTGCGTGCTCGTCCTCGCCGTTGACGGTAAGCGGTGTCTTGGCCTTATAATTGGCCAGTACGACTATTGCAATGAATGCCGCCATCATTGACGCTCCTGCATAATCGAACATTTCGGTGAATGCCGATATCACAAAGTTGGCTACGGCAAGCGCTGCAACGACCGGGATCAGAACGAATTTCCACTTGCGGTTATTGTCCCCGAGTTCATCATCGGTGAACCTGTGGCCATTGAACTCTCTCTTATCGCTGTCGATAATGCGCAGGATTGTGCCGCCGCCGGACGCCGCTTCTCTGGACATCGATTCTTTGACCTGTTCCAGAGTGACCCTGTCCCCATTCATACCTGTGAAGATCATTTCGTGGACATTCCGTTCGAACTGCGTCATCTCCGCACCCCTGTTGAGGGAGACGAACACCATGTCTTTCTTCAGGCCTTCCTCTATTGCTATTATCTTCCGCAGAGCCAAATTCAGGATCGTGGCGGTCACTTTGTTGCCGATGGGGGCTCCGGTGGTGCTGTAATAGCGGCTCAGAGTGGCCGCTATGTTCGGTTTGAGGGCGGGGACCTCGCGCATATACGGTTGGTTGAAACGCGGTTTGTTGCGTTTGACCAGCTTTTTGCCAAAGATGACATAGATGATCGGGATCGGCACGATCAGGATCAATATCACCGGCTGGAACCTGCTCAGAAATATTGCCCTTTGCGTATCCTCATAATATTTTTGTTCCTCTGCGAGTATGGAGGCGAAGGTCTTGCCGGTCTTCACCGGCATGTTGAAGAGTGAGGCCTGCTCGTTTACGACACGTATCTCGAACATTGTGTAAGCCTGCAGCTTTGTGCTTTTAAAGGCCACATTTGCCGTATCGCCGATGAACTCGCAGTATCCATTCGGGTCGCCGTGGAGGAATATCCGCGTTTTATCCTGTAAGGTGCCTGCGGGCATCTGCACGCTGACGGTCAGATCCTTCAGGTCCTCCCCGAAAGAAGTGAACACTTTGTAGTAAAGGTCAACGCAGTCCCTGTATTCGGTGACCGCGCCCGTGACCTCGGATTTGAATTCGATGAGATATTCCCCCGAGTACTCGCGGGGATAGAATGCATTTATTTCATAATCGGGGCTGAAGTTGTTGAGCCCTGCGTAGTACCATCGGCCGTGGGAGCCGTCGGGGTACATATTGGTCATACTCCGTCCCTGTTCGTATGTGGAGGCTTTGCTCATTGCCTGTCCGTCAATGGTCACTGAGATCACATTGATGTTGCCGCTCATGCTGGCAGATTTTGAAAGATACATCTCGCCGCTTTCAATGCCCTTCCACTCGAACCAATATCTTTCTGTTTGAGTTATTTTACCATCTGTGCTTACCTCGATGCTTATGTCCGTTTTGTAGTGGTCGAACCCGATGTCGTATGTGTCTTCTTTGAAAGTGTCATACAGGCTGTACCCTACTAACGAGACGAACGCACCGACGAACACTAAGAAAAGGAGTATTGGAACTACCCTTTCTTTGTTTAACCGTGCGCCCATCGGGTGTCTCCTCAGAACTGTACTTTGATGTTCTGGATCTCTTCTTCCGGTGCATCAAAGAACTCTGCCTTTTCGAAACGGAAAAGCGATGCCATAATGTTGCTGGGGAATACCATGATCGCTTTGTTGTACATCATGACGGAGTCATTGTAAAAGCTTCTCGATATCGCAATGGCCTTCTCGAGCTCCACAAGCTCGTTCTGCAGATGCATGAAATTGATATTTGCCTTGAGTTCCGGGTACGACTCGCCAAGCGCGAAAAGCCGGCTGAGGGTCTGAGTGAGCTGGCTGTTCGCCTTTGCAAGTTCCTGTGCGCTTTTGGCAGAGTCTCCCATGCTGCGGGCAGCTATTACATTCTCAAGCGTTTCTTTCTCGTGCTTAGCATAGGCTTTCACCGTTTCGACGAGGTTCGGTACAAGGTCAAATCTTTTCTTGCATTGGATCTTTATTTGGCTGAAATTGTTCTCAACTTTCAGTTTTTTGCTTACAAAACTGTTATAAGACAGTATTGCCCAGAGCGCTACGAGCGCTAGTATAACAACGGCGATGTATGGCCAGATCATGTGCCCCTCCGCTATCGGATGTCAATGTTTACTATACATAACTTACGCAGCCGTATCCTGCCGTATGACCGGCGGCCACCCGGGTTTCAATTCACACCATAGTTCAGAACCAGGAGTCAAGGCTGCGCTGGCTCTTCTTTGCTTTCGTGTTCTTTCTGGATGCGTCGATCCTGTCTAAGGTGTTCTCCACCCTCTCCCTTGAAAAATCATATCCTTCCAGCATCTCTATCACTTCTTCCCTCCGGATCTCGCCGGAGGCTGTGGAGTAGCCGTCCGTGTAAGTGCTGCTCAGGAAAATATCTCTTACTTCTTGGTATGAAGGTATCTCCAAGGACATGTGAGACATCACATGTTCAAGGTCCCCGTGGTCCTTGACCAGTTTCAACCCCTTCTTCGGACCTATCCCGGGGATCCCCGGATTAAAATCGGTCCCGATAAGGATGCATATGTCCACAAGCTGTTCTCTTGTTATGCCCAACGAGTCAAGGAATCCTTTTGAATCAATGATCTCCGTCATCACATCTTTGTATTGGTCCTTTCCGGGAACTTTCCTTCTGCCGGTTATGGTCATATTCCTTACAAGGGTGGGGGTCCCGAAAAGTATGGAATCGAAATCCTGCGATGCCGAAGCCCATACGTCTTTCTTTAAACACATATATGCCGCCTGAGCTTCGCCGTCGGAAGGCGCGTTCACTATGGGCAGTCCGAGGCATGATATCAGCTCTTTTGACGATTCTCTGATCTCGGGCGTCATCCTCGATGTCTGCTGCGCTTTGGAGAATGCTTTTTTGAGGTCTCCCTCTTCTTTCGCATCCTCCCACTCGGTCATCGCTTTCTCGCGTCTTTCTTTTCTCCCGGCAAGCGTTGCCTTCTTCAGCTCGTGGGGAGCCCCGTCGAAGACAAAACACGGTTCGACCCCCTGCGCGATCAGGTTTGATGTCCTGTATAATATCCCCGACAGATGAGAGGTGACCCTCCCGGTCTTGTCGCAGAGGGGGGACCCGTCAGGCTGCCTGATTATCGAAAGGAACTGATATATCGTGTTGTAAGCATCGATCGCCACTGTCTTGCCCTCGAGTTCCGACAATTCCACGGTCCTCGGTTCGACCAGCCCGGAAAGATTTACCCCCATATCGAGACCTCATTTCTTGGCGTTGGGCCCGTATGCCTTCCAGAGGGCTATCTCTTTCCCCATGTCGGGGAGTTTGAACAAAGAGCTTCCGGCGGCAAGCACCGTTGCACCCGCATCGACGCACCTTTTACCCGTTTCACGATTGATCCCCCCGTCGACGGATATCTCCAGCTTCGGATTTTGAGAATCTGCATATTCCCGGATCCGTTTTATCTTTGAAAGCCCGACCTCGCAGAAGCTCTGTCCTCCGAACCCCGCTTCCACGGTCATGATGAGAACCAGGTCCACAAGGTCAAGATAGGGATCGAGCTTCTCCGCCGGGGTTCCCGGATTCAGGGTTATGCCCGGTTTTACTCCAAGATCCCTGATCTTCTTCAGGGTCTCTTTCACATCTCCCTCCGCTTCGACATGGATCGTGAGCATATCCGAGCCGGCGTCTGCAAACCTGTCCACATACCTTATGGGCTTTTGGATCATGAGGTGTGTATCAAAAGGCAGCTTGGTCAGTTTTCTGACGGAATCTATCACAAGGGGACCTATCGTTATGTTCGGAACGAACATGCCGTCCATCACGTCGAGGTGCACCCAATCGGCACCTGCGGATTCTATCCTTTTGATCTCTTCCCCCAATCTGGAGAAGTCGGCGGACAGCATTGACGGCGCAACCTTGGTCATATAAGGGGCTATTGCTC
>JAIRQG010000092.1 GCA_031256615.1 Candidatus Methanoplasma sp.
ATCACATATTTATTACATGGGCTTTTCATATACCGGGCATGACGGATGAGATCTTCAGGCGCGACGGCTACGCATTCGAGTTCGAAGCCAGGGTGCTTTCTGCCAACGGCGGCGAGGTCGAATTGGACATCACGGCTTTCTATCCGGGCGGCGGCGGACAGGTGTGCGATACGGGCACGATCCGCGGTTTGGAGGTCACAGAGGTCTTCTACAAAGGAGACAGGATAATCCATAAGGTCAAAGGCGGCGGCCTGAACGAAGGAGATGTTGTCTGGTGCAGCGTCGACTGGAACAGACGTTACGACCTCATGATGGGGCACACCGGAGAACACCTCCTCTTCTCATCTCTGAGAAGACAGGTTGCCGAGCTCTCGATCAATAAGATCTTCATTTCTCCGGACAGCAAATACGTCATCGTTGACCGGGACATAAGCTGGGAGGATATCCGCAAAGCGCTGGTGTTCGCGAATCAGGCGATAAGAGATAATCTTCCGATAACCAAGACGCTGATGGACCGGGACGACCCGGAGCTTGAGCGGGTAAGGATAAAAAAGGAAAGGATCCCCGAGGGAGAGAACGTCTCGGTCGTTTCGATAGGGGATATAGACCTCTCGGCATGCAGCGGCCTCCATGTCATGGAGACCGGCGAATTGGAAATGATATTCGTCGACAGAAAGGTCTCTGCCGGGAAGGACGGCGTCGCGATACACTTCAAAGTGGGCAACGAAGCCAAGGATTCCGCCATGCAGCTGGCAAACGTCTGCCTTCAGGCCTCGGACGCCGCCGAGAGCAAACCGGAAGATATCGTCCGCGCCGTATCCAATCTGAAGAATGAGACAGAGACTGCAAAAAGATCGATCGGTTCCTTCGTAAGAAAGCAGATCGCCGGCCTTGTGCCGAAAACGGTCGGGGGAACGGATGTAGTGGGCGGGGTCTTCCCCTCCGTTGACAGATCCGTCCTTTCGGATGCTGCGGAGGCATACAAGAACTCCGGAAAGGTATGCATACTGGTATCTGCAGGCGACAGCGTATCCGTGGTGCTTTCCTCGGGAACGGAGAAAGTGGACTGCAGAGATGTTCTGTCAAAGACCCTTGCCGGATTCGGAGGAAAAGGCGGCGGCAAGCCCGATTTTGCCCAAGGCGGGGCCCCTGATGCCGCGGCGTCCGAAGAGATATTCTCAAAACTGATGAACGAGGCCGCACAACGGCTACAATTTATTAAGTGAAATGTAATGGGGAGTAACAATATGGCAGGAATGAGAGGCGTCAATCCCCGTCAGATGCAGCAGGCAATGAAGAAGATGGGCATAAAACAGACCAACGTCAACAATGTCACGGAGGTCATAATCAGGACGACCGACAAAGAGATCGTCATCACCAACGCAGAAGTGGTATGCGTCGATATGCAGGGAGACCGCAGCTATCAAATCTCCGGCGACGAAGAGACCCGCGAGCTTGGATCGACTGCAACGGCGGCGGTTGCATCATTCCCTGCGGGAGACATCGAGCTTGTGATGTCGCAGACCGGGTGCGATAAGGAGAAAGCGATAAAAGCTCTCAAAGAAACGAACGGACAGCCCGCTGAGGCGATACTCAAGATAATGACGAGCTGATAACATGTGTCTGGCGGTACCTGGTAGGATAGTTAAGATCGAGGGAGACACCGGAGACATCGACTTCGGCGGTGTGATCCGAAAGGCCAATGTCACCATGGTCGAGGCAAAGATCGGAGATTGGGCGATCGTCCATGCTGGCTTCGCAATAGAGATCCTGGACGAAGAAGAGGCCCAAGAGACCCTGAAACTGTGGAACGAGGTCCTGGAACGCGAATAAATCTTTGATATAGATTCTTACACCTCATCAGATTGAGAGACTCTGCGGGAACGTTTCTGAAATAGAAAATTTAGTGGAATTAGCACCGGAAAGGGGCCGATGCGTGCAGAAAGTTTTTGTTCCGGGCAGAGCAAGAAATCATTTCCGCTCAAATCCTAGAGGGATCGGCTTTAAGATAAATTAATATACTTTGTAGATATGGCAAGAATTGGTCTGACGGCCATAGCGGCGGGGAAACACCCGGTCCCATCTCGAACCCGGCAGTAAAGTCCGCCCACGTATCTGTCTGTACTGTATTGCGCAAGCATACGGGAACATAGTCACGCTGTCAACCACTTTTCTCCCCATTAATTGTGATAACTATTAAAATAACCTTCACTATCATTCTGCAATGATATTGATCAAGCTGGGCGGGAGCGTTATCACGGACAAGACCCAGTACAGGATATTCAACAGAGAGAGGGTCCGCAGGCTCTGCGCTGAGATCAGAGACTCCGGAGCGGATTCCGTCATAGTCCACGGAGCCGGCTCATTCGGACATGTCATTGCAAAGGAATATTCGTTGCAAAAGGGGTCCGTTGACCCCGCACAGGTGCCAGCAGTGGCGAGGGTGCAATATGACGTGAGAGAACTTAACCTCATGGTGATCGACGAACTTCTGAATGCTGGCATACCTGCGGTCTCGGTGCCTCCGGGATCCTGCTTCATGATGGATAACGGAAACCTCCTCCTTGATGACCCGGAGGTCCTTCTTTCGGCCTCGCGTCTCGGGATCATGCCGGTGATGTTCGGGGACGTGGTCTTCGACAGGAGCAAAGGGTTCGGAATATGTTCGGGAGACCAGATAATGGAAGTGCTCTGCGAATTGTACCATCCGGACAAAGTGGTATTCGTATCAGATGTTGACGGATTGTTCGAAAAGGACCCGAAAACGAACCCTGACTCAAAATTACTTACAGAAGTGACCTCGGAACTTCTTAACTGTATCTCAAGCGACAGCAGCGTAGCGGATGTCACGGGCGGAGTGCGTGCCAAGATGGAGGCTATGCTGAGGATGACCTCCTCTGAACGGGACTGTGTGCTCATAAACGGCTCTGTCGAAGGAAGATTATGCTCACTATTAAAGGGAGAAAGAGTTATCTCCACCACTGCCAAGGGAGGATTATGATGACCCCTATCAAAGAAAGGAAAGCGGATCACGTAGAGATATGTCTCAATGAAAGGATCGAACCGGGATATTGCTACTGGGATGACATCAGGCTGATACACAATGCCCTCCCTGAGGTGAACGCCGACGAGATAGATATGTCCGCACATGTGCTTGGGAAGAAACTGAAGTTCCCATTCATCGTCACGGCCATAACCGGCGGTTTCCCCGGCGCCAAGAAGATCAACGAAAACATCGCTATAGCGTGTTCTGAATTGGGGATCGGGATGGGCGTAGGAAGCGAACGGGCGGGCGTCGCAGGCATCGAAGAGGACAGCTACTCGATAATAAAAGAATACGACATCCCTTTGGTCATAGGGAACATAGGGGCGCCTCAGCTCATACCTCAGCACAGCAAGGATAAATTCTCCGGTGAGGAAGTGGGCAGGGCAAAGGATCTGATCGATGCGGACGTCATGGCAATACACCTCAACTTCCTTCAGGAGATCATTCAGCCCGAAGGAGATACCGATTCAAAGGGCTGTTTCGATGCGATAAGGAATCTGGCAAAGGAATATCCGATAATCGTGAAAGAGACCGGCGCCGGGATATCAAAGAGAACGGCATCCAGACTGAAAGGCATCGGCATCTTGGGAATGGACATTGCCGGCATGGGCGGCACCAGTTTCTCCGCGGTCGAGCTCTACAGAGCCATGGCCGGAGGAGATATGATGAGGATGAACATGGGAGAGACGTTCTTTGACTGGGGGATCCCCTCGCCGGTATCTCTTTTGGAGGCCAGGAACGGCCTTCCTCTGATCGCGTCCGGCGGGATATTAGATGGAATACACGCTGCTTCGTCGATCGCGATGGGTGCATGCTGCGCCGGCGCGGCGCATGCGGTCCTCAGGGAAGCTACCGAATCATCCGGAGCAGTGATCGAGAAACTTACTTTGATCCAAGAAGAACTCCGGGCCGCGATGATGCTTACGGGCTCGGCGAACATCAAACAGCTTTCCGAGGCCGAATATGTTGTGCTCGGAGAGACAAAACAGTGGTTGGAAGGATTACAATGGACGCAAAGGAATATCTGATAAAGACATCCAAAGAACTGGACGGCCCCATAAGGCAGTACATCGAGGACGAGGAACCTGCCAACCTCATAGAGGCGACCAGACAGTACCCTTATGCGGGCGGGAAGCGCATGCGTCCCGCAATGGCTCTCGCCGCGGCGGGAGCTGTGGGGGGAGACAGGACGAAGGCTATACCGCTGGCGGTCGCCATTGAGTACATACACAATTTCACTTTGGTCCATGATGACTTCATGGACGGCGACGAACAGAGGAGAGGCATGACCACGATCCATGTGGCATATGATGTGCCAACGGCGATACTCGCCGGAGACGCTCTGTTCGCAAAGGCATTCCAGATAATCGCCGAACTTGATGTCCCGGACAGGAACATGAGAGAGGTCCTGAGATATGTTACCAGAGCCGTATGGGACCTTGCCCGGGGGCAGGAGATGGACATCAACAATGAAAAGAGGATCGTTTCGGAGGAAGAATACATCGAGACCATCAGGCTGAAGACCAGTGTGCTCTTCGCTGCGGCAGCTGCGGGCGGCGCACTTGTCGGCGGCGCCGACGAGAGGACGGTCAAAGCCGG
>JAIRQG010000015.1 GCA_031256615.1 Candidatus Methanoplasma sp.
TATTAACGATGAAACAAATGATGTGATGTGCAGATCCACGTGAACGGTATCGACATACACTACGTTTCGGAAGGCGAAGGCATGCCTATTTTACTACTGCACGGCAACGGGGAGGATCACAGTATCTTCGACCGCCTAATAGAGGATCTGAAAAAAGACCGAAAAGTATTTACCATAGATACGCGCGGACACGGGGAAAGCGAAAAGGTCGATTCTTTCCGTTATTCGGATATGGTGGAGGATGTCGCAGCGTTCATCGCGGAACTGGGCATCGAACGGCCTGTGCTTTACGGTTTCAGCGACGGCGGGATCGTCGGGCTGATGCTTGCATCAAAATATCCCGATATGCTGTCGGGGCTCATCGCAAGCGGCGCGAATCTTACCCCAAAGGATCTGAGACCGTCATTCCGTGTGATGACACGTGTGAAGAATGCTTTCAAAAAGGACCCTCTGTTGGAATTGATGCTCAATGAACCCAGCATCACGGATGATGACCTGGAGAGAATAAAGATACCCGTTCTGATAACGGTCGCCGAAAAGGATATCGTTTCCGTCTCCCACGCAGAGCATATTGCGGGCAAGATACCGCGCGGCAGCATGACGGTCGTTCCGAAGGAGGATCACGGCAGTTATATTGTACACTCGGAGAAACTGTTCCCGCTGATATCGGATTTCATTGACAGCATCTCCGCGGTTTGACCTGCAGAGATCATTGAGGACCCGGTCTGGGCTTCTTCTTTCCCGTGAAGTCGGTGGAAACGATCTTGAAAACACAGACCGTTTCGGCTTCTTTGTCAGTGAAAGCCACATCCCTTCCTGTCTGATGCCTGAACAGAACAGATAATGCCTCGCATTTTTCGGCAGCGTCCCGAATGAAGACAGCTTCCCCGTACCCTATTACGCTTGCAAAATAGTAGCCCGATACGCATGGGTTATCAGGAAAAACAGACTCGCCTTCGACCATCATCTCAAAACAGACCTTGTTGCTCTTGCCGAGGATCTCTATCTTCCTTCCCTCGTGCGCACTGTGGAGATATAATTCCAGCGTTCCGTCGCTGGGGAACCGGTATCCGAAGCTCATCGGTATCACATACGGCATACCGTTGTCGACCATTGCAACATGGCATGTCCTGCATTGGAGGATGATCTCTTCTATCTCGCTTCTGTCCTTTATTTCTCTGTCTTTTCTTCTCATACCGGCCGGGGACCTTTTGCGTATATTGGTGCAGGGGAAGGGATTTGAACCCTTGTATCACTAAGAACAGGATCCTAAGTCCTGCGCCTTTTCCGTGCTTGGCTACCCCTGCGTGCAACAACCCGACGGCGCTTTTTCTTATTATCTTTTCTTGCCTTTCCTTGAACAGAACATCCCGCGAACGAATCCAATTAAGTATAAAACAGATATATCGGAAGAAGAGGTGCCCTGATAATGAATATTCTTGAAGACAGCGGCAAGGACCTGCTGCTGGGGAACGAGGCGATCGTGAGAGGCCTTATAGAGGCCGGCGTGAGGGTTGCGTCCACATACCCCGGGACTCCGTCATCGGAGATAGGGAACATCCTTGAGGAGATCTCCGAGAAGGCTGGGATGTATTTTGAATTCTCATCAAACGAAAAGGTAGCGTTCGAAGTATCCGCTGCCGCTGCGATCGCGGGCGTAAGATCATTCGCCTTCATGAAACATGTCGGCATGAACGTGGCGGCCGATACGCTGATGACGCTTGCCTATTCAGGAGTTAACGGCGGTATGCTCATACTGAGCGCCGACGACCCTTCCGCCCACAGTTCTCAGAACGAACAGGACAACCGATATTATTCCTCGCTCTCCCTGCTTCCCATGATGGAGCCGTCCACGCCCGCCGAAGCGAAGGAAATGATAGGGTACGCTTACGAGATATCGGAAAAGCTCGGCCTTCCGATCATCTACAGGACGACCACCAGGGTCAACCATGCAAGATCGATAGTTGAATTCGGACCTATCGAAGACACCCGCAAAAAGGGGCATTTTGTTAAAAATACACAAAGATTCGTCAACATACCCGCTTTCGCAAAGAATAACAGGCTCAGACTTCTTGAGCTCAATAAAAAGGCGCATGAACTCTCCGAGATCTCGCCCTTCAATTACATAGAGGGGGACGGAGACATTGGCGTAATAACTTCCGGAGTGAGTTACACTTACATCAAAGAGTACACTTCCGGGGCATCGATCCTGAAATTGGGGTTCACCAATCCTCTCCCCGAAAAAAAGATCGCCGATTTCATAAAGGGCAAAAGATACATCATTGTCGCAGAAGAACTGGAACCGTTCCTGGAAGACCAGATATTCCGCATATGCGCCCAGAATAACCTCTCTGTTCCGATATACGGGAAGAGGTCCGGACATCTGCCGAGGGAGTGGGAATTCTCCCCGGACACAATGAAGAGGCTGAAAGACCTGCTTACGGTCAGAGATATGCCCGTTCCTCTCGCTCCGATCGGCATGAAACTTCCGAACCGCCCGGCAACCCTTTGCGCCGGATGCCCCCACAGAGGCATGTACGCTGCGGCAAAGAAGGCCGTGGGCAAAGAGGATGTTGTTTATTGTTCGGACATCGGCTGCTACACTCTCGGCGTGCAGCCTCCCTTCAACACCGCCGACCTAGTGATATGCATGGGCGGCGGAGCCGGGGCTGCGGGAGGGTTCGGGAAAGCCACGGATCAGAAAGCGATCGCATTCATCGGAGATTCGACATTCTTCCATTCCGGTGTCACCCCGCTGATATCCGCGCTTTTCAACGGCCACAGGATAGTGATGGTCATACTTGACAACAGAACTACCGCGATGACCGGCCACCAGCCAAATCCCGGAACGGGAAGGAACTTCGGCAGCGTTAATACCGAGCCGATAAGCATAGAGGCTCTTGTAAGAGGCCTGGGGGTGAAGTTCATTGAGACTATCGACCCGTATGACGTAAAGGCGGCCGAGAAGGTCATGAAGGACGCTTTGGGATTCGACGGCGTCGCTGTGGTCATCTCAAAATGCCCCTGCCCCCTCGAATTGAAGAAAAGCAAGACGCTTGTTATCAGAGAATGCCGTGTCAATCAAGATAAATGCATCCATTGCCACATGTGCCTGAAGACCATCGCGTGCCCTGCGCTTGTTGCGAAAGGCGAGATGGTCATGACTGACGCCACAGCGTGCATAGGGTGCGGCATGTGCGCCAATGTCTGCCCCAAGGGTGCGATAGAGGTGATGAAATGAGATACACAGTGCAGATCGTAGGTGTCGGCGGACAAGGGGTGCTTTTAGCCTCGATGGTGCTCGGCACCGCCGCGATGAGAAGCGGCCATAAAGTCGCGATGAGCGAGGTCCACGGGATGGCTCAAAGAGGAGGGAGCGTGATATGCACGCTCAGGATCGGCGATGACGTCATCAGCCCGCTTGAATCGACCGGCGGGGCAGATCTGATAATCGGGTTCGAGCCGGTGGAAACATGCAGATACCTTTCTTTGGGGAACGAAAGAACACACATACTGATGAATTTGGACCCTGTGTACCCGTCGATGGTCGCGGCCGGGTTTGAAGAGTATCCCGATATCCAGAAACTTGTCGATTCCGTCAGAACGCTGACCGATAACCTTATGACGATCGACGCAACGAAGATCGCTTTATCCGCGGGAAAGGCGGTTGCCGCCAATGCGGTGATGATCGGTGCGGTCGCGGCAGTCAAAGGTTTCCCGCTGAAGAAAGAACTCCTCAAAGAGGTATTGCTGGAAATAGTTCCGAGCAGATCAAAAGAATTGAATTCAAACGCATTCGAAATGGGTTACGGCGAAATGCCGTAACCTGTAAGGAGGGAAGAACTAGGGGGAGGGGGAGTTCCCCCTTTTAATGATCGTAAATTTTTATTCCCGAAGATATCTTGATCTCGGACAGCGAGGCTGCAGCTTCTTTCATTGAGCCTGTCTTCTGGATGGAGAATATCTCTCCCTTTATCCCCGAGACTATACGTTCGGTCGTTTCGTCGACGAACCCGATTATACTCCTGTTCACAGCGCGGAACGCCTCGTTCATGGTCGCGTTCGGCATCAGCTCGAGTATCTTATCGTTCTCTATCACGAAGGTGTTGGGGCATACTGCCCTGATCGATCTCAGTCCTTCTCTTGCGGTAGGTACGCGGTCCGCCTCAAAAGAGAAGGGGTTTATTCCGATCGTGAATGTCATTAGATTATTGCGGTTGCATATCTCTGCTACCACTGACGCCGCGCCAGTTCCGGTTCCTCCGCCGAGTCCGGTGACCAAGAAGACGATGTCATGTCCTACGATCGCCTTCTCTATTTCTTCCTCATGAACTCTTGCGCACTTGTTTCCAAGCCTTGCGTCGCCCTTTGTGCCCTCGCCCTTTGTGACCGCTTTGCATATATAGATCTTTTTATCTGCGGCTGTTTCGTCCAGGGCCTTTTTATCTGTGTTTATGGCGATGGTATCCACTGGTGCAAGTTCCTTATAGAAACCACTAACGACGTTGCAGCCTGCACCGCCTAGACCGACCACAGCTATGCGCGGCTCGATCGTTAAAGATGTGTCTTCTGTTCCCTTTGCGTTTGCTTCCATGTGTGCATCCCCGTTCTTTTTTTTCTTTTGTTAAAGCGTTTGATCCTGTGAAGAACTGCGTTAGCATCCTTCAGTTGTTTTGTCTAAAGATTATTTCCCATCCCTTCTTCTTCATTTCATCTTCGAGGTCAGCTGTGCCGCCTTGAAGGCACGGTCGGCGGAATCCTCTTCGGTTTCCGGCTTCACGAGCTTCGCGATGACCCATTTCCTGATCAGCTCCTCTTCGTCGAAGGCGGTCCCATCCTCCACCATCAACCTGAGGGCCTCCAGTTGTACCTCTCTGAAGCGGACGAAGATCCCGCCTCCGGTTCCCGCAGCACCGGCCATTGGCTTTTGAGAGCTTATGTATCCGGCGATTGCGTCTCTGATGAAACGTGATCGATTTTTGATTCCCTTCTCTGTCATGAAGTCTTCCATCATCTGAAAGTCTTCGATTCCCATCCTGACCGAGAATGTTTCTTCTTTCTCTCCCATTTCATCACCTCCGAGCCTATAGAGTTCCCATCCCTTTCAACTCGTTGTACCACTATAGTATCTCACTAGTATATAATTGTATCACAAATGTAATACTGTTGTG
>JAIRQG010000118.1 GCA_031256615.1 Candidatus Methanoplasma sp.
AGCCGCCTATGGGAGTCCGATGCTCCGTTGGTTACCGCTGTCCAAACTATTTCTCGTTCTTTCACTGCTGGTACTGGATATCGCCTCATCTTCTATATGGATGTCGGTATTCGCAGGCATGGTCGGACTGTCCTTGCTGCTTTACGGCTCTTCCTTGAAGATGCCGCGGGCGATGGTGAAACTTTTCCTGATCGCTCAAACGTTCATAATCATCGGCGCTTTCATTTTCACATTCGTGACATCGGGAGAGACGGTCGCGTCGGTCACTATTCTGGGCATGACGGTCAACTTTACAGGCGCAGGCATTTCTTTCGCTTTGCTGATATACGCTAGAGCGACCGCTGCGCTGCTTCTGATGTTCGCGTTCGCGGTATCAACGCCGGTGCCTCATCTTGCAAGCGCATTGAGAAAGCTCAGATTCCCTGATGTCTTCGTGGAGATGATGGTCCTCATCTACAGATATACATTCCTTCTGATGGAGTCTGCGGAGAGGATGCACCTGGCAGCCGAATGCAGGTTCGGTTATCAAGGTTACAAGAGGAGCGCAAAGACAACGTCAAGACTTGCTGTAGGCGTCTTCATGCGTTCTCTCGACACAGCGGAAAAGGGGCAGGCGACATTGCAATGCAGGAACTACAGAGGAGAGTTCAGAAGCCTCTCGGAATTCGGAAAACAGAGCCGATCCGCGACAGCGTTCTGCGTTCTTATTATATGTGTGGGAGTGATTTTCTTTTTAGCATTGCGTTATGGGGTGTTGCCGGTTTGAACGGAGAAATGAGAACTGTACTCGAAACAAAGAATCTTAGTTTCACATATGATGGCGGGAAACAAGCATTGAAAAATATTTCCATTAGGATTCCGACTGGATGCAAGGTTGCTTTTGTTGGACCAAATGGAGCCGGAAAAAGTACTCTTTTCATGCACTTCAACGGAATATTGAAACCCACCGATGGAGAAGTGGAATACAATTCCAAAAACATCTCATACACAAAAAAAGGACTCCATGAACTCAGAAAGGATGTCACCTTTGTTATGCAGAATCCCGACGATCAAATATTCAACGTGATCGTAGAGGACGATGTTGCTTTCGGCCCGTTCAACCTAGACCTCCCCCTTGACGAAGTCCGCAAGAGGGTGGAGGAAGCTCTCGGAGTGGTCGGAATGGAGAATGAAAGATCCCGGCCCATCCACCATCTGTCATTCGGGCAGAGGAAAAGAGTTGCCGTTGCAAGCGCCCTCGCTATGCACCCAAAGGTGCTCATCATGGACGAACCCACTGCTGGCCTGGACCCCGAGATGGTCCACCGTCTTTACGAAATAGCGGATGAGGTCAGCATGAGAGGTTCCACGGTGATCATATCTACTCATGATGTAGAAACCGCATATTCATGGGCAGACCTTGTTATTGTTCTTGTGGGAGGCGAGGTGCTTGCGCAGGGAACGCCGTTCGAGGTATTCTCGATGAAAGACGTGCTTGACAAGGCGGGCCTTTCCGTTCCGATGATACATGGCCTCAATGAGTTCATGAGCGCAGAGAAACAGAACAGCATATACGGAAGAATGATGTCAACGGCGCTGCTGAACATACGGAGCGGCATCGTCCCAGGAACATTGTACCTGATGAGGCCGGGATGCACCGGAGAGGCTCGCGGGTGCGTAGGCGTATACGGAAGTTCGTCGCGTCATTACGTCGAAACCAACGATATAAAAGTGAACTTTGGGTTCAACGCCATCGAAAGATGCATCAACAGCATATTGGACGGAAACGACGCATCGATATATTTGGACAGCACCCTGGATCATGTCCTTGACCGCAAACTGCTGGACGTGGCGGCCCACGGCATCACCATAACAGTGGAAGAGCTGCAATGAACATCCGGATCATTGCCCGATACGGTCGTAATAATGAACGACCATACATGACCTCTCGCATTTCCCGCATCTGTTGCATTTTTTACGATCGACCTTGAATCCGCCCTTTATCTCTACGGCCTTCCTAGGGCATCCTTTCGCGCATATGCCGCACTCAGTGCACATCTCCGCCCTTATCAGCGCTTTAGCGGTCCGTTCGAAGATCATCTCCGCATCCTTCTTCGTTTCGGCAGTAACGGATATCTGTCCTCCGCCGAAGAGCTTCGATCTCCCGTTCTTTACTTTCAGAAGGGCTATCTCAAACTCAGGAGAATACTTGACCTCCCCTATGATACCCAGCGCATCTTCCACATACGAAAAATCCCTTTTCGAAGGTACATCGATCACTGCCTCTACCGAATAACCTCCCGCCGCACAGGGGGATGCCCCCTTCATCATCTTCACTGCAGGGCCTGTTGTCCGGTTCGGCTTTAGATCCAGATCTAATTCTTTCGCTATCTGGATCATCTTCGGTGGAAGGACCTTCCACCTCCAAAAACCCATATCCGCATATTCAGCGGGGAGCCCTTTCGCTTCTGCGTGCTTATGAAGGTAATCCTCCCATTCCGAGTAGATATCGCCGTGTAATCTCCCTGTGTTCCTCCACTCGCTTGCCAGGCAGGACGCGCACAGATAGCACCCTATCCTTTCGAAGTCCTTGTCATACAGAGGATTGTAGCTTAGGCCTCTCATCCAGATATATCCCCATATCTCCGACGCAGACCATCCCCTGACCGGATTGAGGTTGGTCTGGTTCGGAACAAAGGGATTCTTGGACACGAAACCTATGTCCGATCTGGAGAACGACTCCAGCATACGGTTGCCTTCTATTGTGATCGTGCCGTTGGGGAACTCGCTGGAAATAAGCTCTGTTATCGGTCCGAGCTTGCATACCTTGCAGCACCATCTGAAATCCTTTGCGGGCGGCCCGAATGTATCTACGTTATCCCAGAACGCATTCCCCGCTGATGCTTTGAGAAGTTTCAGGCCGTTCTCCGCAACGAATCTGTCCACGTATTCTATTGTCTCCGGGAATTCCAGCCCCGTGTCGATGAAAAGAAGGGTCAGGCCTTTCAGCGCCTTTGACGCTACGCCGAATGCGGCAAGAGAGTCTTTCCCTCCCGAGAAAGAAACGGTCACGGGCGTGTTCTTCTTGGATATGAATGACCTTATGTCGCTTACCGCATTCCTTTCGATATTCTCCAGATGTTCTTTGTTGGATCTGATGAACTCATCCCTGCCCGACGGCGGGGATGCCGGTCTGTTCTCGACAGGGTCCATATTCTTTATCTTGACCGCTCTTTCTGACGATCTCAGATCTTTACTGTCCGCCAATGCCGTTCCGGGGCCTGTCTTCTTTCCCTTCCTCACTATGACGGGATCTCCCGCGGAGAAATCGCCCCTGACCTCGGAAACGTCCTCGCCGCTGACGACCTTGCCTTTCAGATGTCCGGCGACATTCCTGATATCCACAAGGTTCTTTTCTGCTGACCCCGCAAACATGTCCGCCCCCGCCTGTCTGAGTTCAAGACGGAGAGAATTGTCTCTCAGATCGAATCTGACGATGCCGATGACCTCTCCGTGAGCGATGATCTCATCAGTTCTGTCTTCGCCGGGTATCTTGTTGAGGAACATCATCCTGCCGGATATGGGGCCATCCGTTCCGAAAGAATCCCTGAACAGGCCTTTCACAGCTTCGACACTGTCGCCCATGCACGGCCTTATGTCGCCGGGGCTGTTTATCTCGAAGGATCTTCCGGCCGAGCCGCAGGACGAACATGTCTTTCCCATGATCAGTGTTCCGCATACATCGCACCATTTCATCTCTGTCTTTCCGTGTGCGACGTTATAGGCCATGTATATCCTGGTTCTCAATATTATGCACATTTATAAACAATAACATGATTCCAGATTCAGATGAGAGATTCTGCTGACGGTATGAGGAGGGTTGGTCCGGGCTATCACAGACCGCAAGGAAAGATCAGTTTCAGTAAGACGGAGGTTCTCCACATCACAGCTGCGATAGTGGTGCTTTCGGCGGCATTCTCAATAATAATGAGGAACAGCCACTTGGATTCCGACCCCACCACGAACCTTCTTCTCATCATCGGAATGTCTTTCATACTTGTCATATGCAGTTTCCTTTTCCACGAATTCGGACACAAGTTCATTGCGCAGAGATATAACGCTTGGTCAGAGTTCAGAGCATACCCCGCCGGTCTGGCGATAGCGATTGTGTTCTCGTTGATGGGGTTCCTCTTCGCTGCGCCGGGGGCTGTGTACATAAGAGGCAACATCGACAAGGAGACCTACGGGAAGATCAGCCTTGCGGGACCGGCCGTGAACTTTATCATCTCGGCGGTTGCGATAGCGATCGCCTTCTCGCTGACCCCGGGTACGTTGGCATACGTCATATTCCAAATGCTTGCCTACCTCAATGCGTTCCTCGGTCTGTTCAATCTGATCCCAATACTGCCGTTTGACGGGTCGAAGATCGTAGCATGGAGCATCCCTGTCTACCTGGCAGTGGCCGCAATAGGCGCAGTCGAATTTGCAATAGTCTGGTTCTATCTGTTCTGAAGAAGACCCAGCGGTATTTTGAAGGGGGGGTTGTCCCCCTTTTTAAAAGAATAGAAGTTTTGGAAAATATTCACATATATTCTTCGCAGGGATATCTGAGGTTCTTCAGTATCGAACCTTCCCACTGCTCCAGTTTCCCGGGATTCAGGATGTTGTTGGGGTCCATCGCTTTCTTTATGGCGATTATGGATGAGAGTTCCGATTGCCTCTCTCTCATGTATTTGGGTGCCTTCGCGATCCCCACTCCGTGCTCGCCGGTAACGGTTCCTCCGAGGTCTATGCATACGTCAAAGATATCATCCGTTGCCTTCACCGCCCTCTCCCATTCGCCGGCATCCTCCGGGTTCACGAGCATCTTCGTATGCAGGTTGCCGTCGCCGGCGTGACCGTAGGTTGCGATCGTGATCTTGTATTTCTCCGATATTTCTTGGAAGGCCTTCACTGCCTCTGGAACGTTCGATATCGGGACGCCCATGTCATCCGCAAGCGAGACCGACACATACCCGGGCATAAGCGCGGACAGGGCTGCCATGACGGACTTCCTAGCGTCGGTCCATGCATCTATCTGTTTCGGATCCCAAGACGATGTGACCGTTGTCGCGTTGGTCATTTTAGCGATCTCTTCGATTATCTTCAGGTCCCTGTTCACTATCTCTTCGTTCTCACCGTCTGCCTCGAAGATGCAGAGCGCTTCGCTGTCGGGAAGAGGGTTCCCCCTTGCCTTATTGACCGCTTTTATGCTTATGCTGTCCATCAGTTCGCAGGATGCCGGGATCATAGGCTTGGCAATAAGCGCTGCGATGCATTTCCCCGCATCGTGCACTGTGCTGAATGTGCAAAGGCAGTATGCGGACTTTTTCGGCTTGGTCGTCAGTTTAAGGGTCACTTCCGTGATTATGCCCAGCGTCCCCTCGGAACCGCACATCAGCCTTGCCAGCTGGTATCCCGAGGAGTCTTTGATCGTTCTTGTGCCGGCACGGACTATCTCCCCGTCGGCTTTGACATATGTGAGCCCGAGAACGTAATCCCTCGTTGCTCCGTATTTTACTGCTTTCATGCCTGAGGCGTTGAGAGCTACCATGCCTCCGATCTGACAGGCCTCTGCGGACCCGGGCGCCGGAGGGAAGAAGAACCCGTATTTTGCAAGCACATCGTTGAGGTCATTATAATTGATCCCCGGCTCAACGTCTACCCACAGGTCGGCCACGCTCACCTTCTTCACTTTGTTCATCCTTTGCATGGCAATAACAATGCCCCCTTTGATTGGCACAGCCGATCCGCACAGCCCCGTTCCGGCACCTCTCGGTACGACCGGGATCTTCTCTCTGTTGGCAATCTTCATTATCTCTGAGACCTGCTCTGTGGTCTTGGGCTGGATCACGATCTCTGGACTGTTATGGAAGATCGACGCATCGAATCCATAGGTATAGAGGTCTGCGGGCTTTGTGGAGTATCCATCTTTGCCTACGATCTTCTCAATGCTGTCTATTATTCTCTGTTCCATTTGAACACCGAATTCCCACATTCTTTTGATTAGTTATAAAGCATACACACGGAACCGGAAAAATGAGACCAAAGAAATAGTCTTTTAAGCAATGAATGAATCTCCGAAAGTATGAAGACAAAAATCGTCCTCCTGGGTCCTCCAGGATCGGGCAAAGGAACGCAGGGCGAGATGCTCAGCCAGGAATTGGGGTTTGTAAGGTTGTCCACCGGTGACATGCTCAGAGAAGCGGCCAGGAACGGAGCGCCGCTCGGGCTCAAAGCAAAAGAGTACATGGACCGCGGTGCGCTCGTGCCGAACGATCTGATAATCAACCTCATGAAAGAAAAGATCAAGTCACTCGGAGAAGGCACGGGTGTGATCTTCGACGGTTTCCCCAGGACTGTCGAGCAGGCAAATGCGCTTGGAGAGCAGGTGAACATCGACCTTGCCCTGAATCTTGATGTAGAAGACTCGGAACTGCTTAACAGGCTTACAAAGAGGCGTTCCTGCCCCAAATGCAACGCCGTTTACCATCTCGACTACAACCCGCCCAAGAAAAAGAACGTCTGCGACAAATGCGGCTCGGAACTCTATCACAGAGACGACGACAAAGAGGAGACCGTTCTCAACCGGCTCAAGGTCTACCGCGAGAACACAAAACCTCTGATCGAGTACTATGAGGGAAAAGGGACGCTTAAGACGGTAATTGGCGTAGGAAGTATCGATGAGATATACGGTGAAGTGAAAAAGACCGTCCTCTGACACAGAAAAATATTAAAGGGCCTCTGTGTTGGGGAAGAAATACAGCCTCGTAGTGTAGCGGTCAATCATGCGGGACTCTGGATCCTGCGACCACAGTTCGAATCTGTGCGAGGCTACCATATTCCACCTGGCTTGCCAGTTTTTTTGACCCGCCGAGGGTTTTCTCCGTCCGTACGGATGGAGATAAAACCCTCGGTCGCGGAAGAGTTCGGGAGCTTCCCGCATCTTATTCATCCCCTTAAATATTAATACCTACAGGCTGCTACTCTTTTAAAAGTAGGGGGATTTCTTAGAAGCAGGGTGTGACAGTAATGAACATAAAAATACTGATGGGGGCGCTGGTTCTTGCTTTAGTCTGTGTGGTCGCACTTGTTGTTATAGCTCCTCCTAATTCACACAGCATACACGGTCCGGATTTTACAAACCGGGATGTGATCGTTTTCTCTGATGAGGCATTCATGACAGAAGTAAAGACGATCCTGACAGACTCCACGGAGAAGGTGGAAAGCTTCAAGAGGATCGCCCCCAGCAACAAGGACATTGTGCTTATAGACGGGGGATGGCTTGCTGCCGGAGGAGCAGACAGCCCCTCTAAAGACCAGATCAAAATGTGGTTCGACTCCAATATCCCTCTGATCTATGTGAACGATGATTTGCCTCTTAACAAAAGGACCGGGAACAACATGGTCTACTGCACATATTTGTACCCAGACGGAGATGCCACTCTGTACCTCCCGCACGGTGACAAACTTAATGAAGTGCTGGTTGACGCATATAAGTGGGCAGATGACATCTTAACGGCAACGTCATAAAAATGCAGGACCGATAAGTCTTCCGTACGCTCAATGAAACATTCCCTGTCATTTCATAGCCATTTACCATAAATACAGCTTAACCATTGCCTAATATGGTTTATATGCATTGAGGTGACATCAATGGGCTCCACCAAAGTCGTCAGCGGATTCTTCAGCCGTAATAAGACTGTGTTCATAATGGGGCTCACCGCGCTTTTCATCGCTGCAACGGCAGATCTCTTTGCTGGGATATTTCTCGGATCGATGGAGGCCTATATCCTGGCTATTCCGGGCATGATGATCCTTGTATATTCTGCCATAGGGATGAGGGGGAACATCTTCGGCGCCATGGGTTCCAGACTCGGAACATCCATGCACATGGGTACATTCAAGATGTCTTTCAAGAAGGATTCCATCCTCAGATCCAACATCGAATCGTCCATCGGTCTCAGTTTCCTGATATCGCTTGCAATGGGTATCATCGGCTGGGCTGTCGTTGCCATATTCGACTTCGGAGATGTGCACATAGGCAGTTTTGTATTCATATCGATGCTGGGCGGGCTGATGGCAGGGATCATACTTCTCGGCGTCAACCTGATGATCGCAAGGACCGGTTTCAAGAGAAATTGGGATGTTGACAACATCACCGCACCGCTGATCGCGGCCGCGGGAGACATCGTTACCATGCCCATGCTGTTCATATGCGCCTGGTTCGTGGTACACTGTCCCGATCAGAATATAATAAACATCCTTACCCTCGTACTTGTGCTTATCACTGTAATCGTTCTTACCATCATCTTCACAAGAAAGGCGGTGCTCGGAAGAATGGATGAGGCCAAGAGGATAATCTCTCAGTCCTCCCCGATACTGCTGATGTGTCTGCTGCTGGATATAGCAGCGGGAGTGATCATTGAGAACGAGACGGATGCACTGATCATACTTCCCGTTCTTATTATCATGATGCCGGCCTTCCTGAACGAAGGCAACGCATTGTCGGGGATGCTTACATCCCGGCTTTCCTCCATGCTGCACCTCGGTACGCTGCGCGTAAGCAGATTCCCGGGGAAGAACGCATCCGAGAATTTCTTCATCACTTACGTCTTGGCTGCCGTGACCTACGGATACATCGGAGTGATAGCGTTCGTTGCAGCCATGGCCATGGGCGGACCGGGAGACATCAGTTTCATAAGAGTCATGTGCATAGTCCTGATATCGGGCATGCTGACAACCACGGTCCTCAATTTCCTTTCATATTATGTTGCGGTGACAGCTGTCAGGTTTGACCTTGACCCAGACGACCACAGCATACCGCTGACATCATCTTCCATGGACCTTATCAGCGCGGCGGTGCTGATAAGTATAATCATGCTGCTGATATGATCCTAAGCTGTCAGAAAGGTTTCAAACCCATCTATGCAGAACAGCCCCCCTTGTTATGGTGCGCCCCTCTTCTGTGACGTACCTCTTTCTTATGACCGTCGTTCCGCCGATGCCCTTACATTCGGACTCTGTTGTCTCATGCATTTTCGTACCAAGGTCCGCATGCAGAGAAAGTACTTCATCCCTCAAACAAAAAGCGGAGTTTCAGAACCGCAGATGGGGCGATTCAGAGAGATAATTCCTTATCCGTGCCGTCAGCGAGGCCTTTGAAGACGGGAACGCCTTCCTCCGGGCCTTTTGCGATCAGAATATCTCCGGCCTCGACCTTTGTGGTCTTGCCGGGGCCGAAAATGTACTCTTTATCTCTCTTTATCGCAATGACGAACATTCCGCACTGGCTGCTTAGACGCAGTTCTGCGAATGACTTCCCTCTGAGCACAGAATCCTCCGCCACTCTGGCCAAACTGATGGTCGTCTCCGACTCTTTTATGGACATCGCCAACACAGGGTGTTTGCCTAAGCCTCTCAGGACAACATCGGCTATCGACTTGGCGGCATCGGCTATCGACATTATTGATGTCTGAAGCCGGATAAGCACCACTATTCTGGCTATCTCTTCGGGTTTGCTCATCCCGATCTCGATGACCACCTCCTGTATCCTTTGCGATAGGTCCTCCATCGTCCCCGCCAGGAAAATGACCTCTTCTGCTATCTCTTCGTTGTCATAGATGAGCGAGGAATATGCCAGGTCGACCATGAACTCGGAGGTGTCCTTCAGTTCCAAGAGCATCTCTTCCAATCTGTTCATTCGCCTCCCTCCTCTTCATCCTCATTTATGCTTGCGGCCTCTTCCTGCGGAGTTGTTCCGTCCTGATCCTCAACGACCTCCGGGAACTCCCAGGATTTGTTTCCGTTCGCATACTCCATAAGCCGCTTGTATCCGTCCTCGGTACCCCTCACAATGATATCGTCGCCCGCACGGATCTTGATCTCGTCATCCGGATCGTATATCCACCCGTTTCTGTTCTTCAGGGCTATTATTCTGCACCCTGTGCATGCTTCCACGCCCAGCTTTCCTATGGTGTATCCTATCATGGATGATTTGGGGCTCATTCTGGTCGCGCGGATCTTCTCATCGGATTCATAAAGCATTGCCGATACAAAGGGGCGCCTCTCGAGCGGGAGGTTCAGAAGGTTCACGATCTCTGCCGCCGCATCAGATATCCTGTCGGCTGCTGATGCCACCTGCAGCAGCCCAGACAGCTGCTTCGCATCCTGTTTTGTCCTAGATGACATCAGTACTTTGAATCTGATGGCAAACTTCAGATCGTTCATCTCTTTTTCGAGTTCATTGACCTTTTCTGCCATGTCCTCGCTGTTGTACATAAGAGACGCATATGCCAGATCAACAATGACCTCTGAGGTGTCTTTCATTTCCGTCAGAAGTTCGCGAACCGTCATCTCGATGTGGTCGAGGCTGGTATAGTCCTCTTGATCCGTCATTGCGGTCCCTTCCCCATCGAATTTGAGCGGTCACTGCTGTCATCCGCGTCATCTGAATTGATTGACAATTAAGCCACCTTTATCATTGGAACTTGTCCCACTAAACATACGTTTTCCCTCTATTTAAGATTTGGATTCTTTCTCTTCGACGATCGCCTGCATATTCAGGCTTTTTGAACGCTGTTTCTGTGTAATGAACGATATGGCTCTGTTCCGAGGGGGGTATGATCGCTTTAAGATCCCGCCGCCGTGGCCGAGACGGAAACGGTATTGGAACATATTGACCTTTCAAAAACTGCCGCCAGATGTGGCTTTTGTGTGTATATAGTCATTCACCAAAACATTGATACTAACTTTTTGTGAAGCATCTCTCTGTCCAGCGTATGGAGTACAAACTCGTGGTGAATTACTATAACTCAGTGAGATATTTTTTTCTTTGTATTGCAAAAAGTGCATTGATGTTATTTAAAAATATCTATATGTATGAGAATTTATATATATAATAAAAACCATGATATAATGACCCACATGGTTAAGCCTCCTCAGATTTACTGTGTGCGCGGATCTACATTCTCTTCTAGGGTGATTCGCCTCTACCCGGGATCGATCTTACATCCCGGGCAGGTCCCCCTTAAGTTTTCAAACCGGCCGTCAGATTCCGTTCCCACAGAATAAAAAACTCCATAACAACGCTTGAATCAGGTCATGATCTTTCAAACGAGCCCTGCCTTTAAGCCGTTTTCACATCCCCGCCTTAGCTGACTGAAGTGTTCACTGATCAGCATTACACAACTGAAGATTATTAGGCAGGATCACAGGCGTTCGTCGGGAACGTTCTCTTCCTCGACTATCCTTTCGCAGATGAGCATGAACTCCACTGGATTCTGTATATCTTGGCTCTCTCCGAAGATTATATCGAACCCGCCTTCAGCATAATAGTTCAAAAGCTCCTGACCCCTCAGACTTAACGACTGGGCAGGCTCCGTGAGCACCTTGAACTCCGAGAGGATGTTCTCTCTGCTCAGACTCAGCCCTTTTCTTTCTATCTCGGTCGATACCAGCGCGGCTACGATCTCTGATCTGAAAACAAAATACTGGATCTCCATTGTGTGGGAGAAACCTGTCAATTTACTTTCTGAAATGAGCCTTTTCTTTGAGAGCCCCACTGAGAAGCAGAAATAGTAGAAATCCCACATTGTGAACGGAACATGCTCCCAGTCGCGGGTTATCGACTTATACAGAGCCTTTGCTTCCTTTGACATCTTATATGGCAACGCTATCTCCTCCCGATTGATTGTTGACAGCGACCATCTGCCGGAACACTGATTCCGGCATCGGCAATTGCTCTATCTCGCTGAATTCCCCCGCCACTATCATCGGCAGGTCCAGCCCCATGTTCTTCAGCACAGTGTTGAGGAAGATCAGTCCTGTAACACATCTCGTATCGCGGCCGCGGCCTCTTTCATTGAATATCAGGCTCCCATATATATCCTCTACAAAGAAATCATATCCCAATACGGATGAAAGATCTGAGTTCGTATATGAAAGCAGTTTATCCTTGACCCTTCTGGACGTATTGTGATGTATCTCATCGATCATGTTCAGGAATATGTCTGTCTTCGCTTTGAATTCATGAGCATATTCCGTGTCCTCCATGGTAAGGGCTATGCCTCTGACCTTCTGCCTGCAGGCAGGTATGTTGGACTTCGGGTCATTATTGTATCTTATGTCTGTAAGATAAAGGAGATCTGACTGCAGACTCTCGATCTGATTTTTCAGGTCCTTTATCAACTGAGCAGTTATGGTTATCTCAGGCAGCATCGTGGTCTCCAATATCTTGCTCTTGGAGGGTTTGTTCTGACGTGTGCCAGTGAGTGCTTTCATTGAGGCTTCCATTTCGCTTTTGCCCAGGTAGTAGTTGAACAGCGTTCCGTCGCTGAAGCTGTTAATGGAGTTCCTCACCTCATTTATCATGAAATACGGGTGCTGCAGAGAGTATCTCTCCATCGCCATAACGATGTTGTCTCTCGCTTCCTCGTCGACCTCCGCCCCGCAGATGCATACGCCGGACTCGGTTATTTCCATTATCGGGCGCGGGATCGGGTTCATCGGGCATTTTATCTCTTCTATGGCACTCTGCAGTCTGCGCACCGATCTTGATATCTGCTGTGAAAAGAAAAGAGGGTATCTCAAAGCGAATATTATCTCCTCAAGGTCCTCTGCGCTGACATTAGGTAACTCCTGATTGTGGCACAACTCGCTCAGTCTGCTCTGGACGACCTTTCTTACAAGGCCTCCCATTCTCCCTATCGTGTTGTTCCGCTCTTTTTTTACTGCCGAGATCGAGGCATACACTTCGTCGCGGTATCTTTCGAGGTTCATCTCCACAAGCTTGTATTTGTTGATGAGCGTGTTCTGCCGGTTCAATCCCTTGTCTTCGGGCAAGGGCTTGCCGTATTTCCGAACCTCTTCCTCGCATATGATCTGCGCTTTTTTCTTTATGAGATAGAGTTTATCGATCCCTGCTGCACTGCAGATGATGGTTTCCGCGTGCGCAGTGCCTTTTTCAAATAGTTTTTCCGCATCTTCTTTTGTCAGTGCCATCATGTCCAAAACCATTTTTTCTATGCGGCATTTCGATGGAGTTTTGACCATCGGCTTAGGAATGCCGTTGTCTCTTCTTGATGTAACATGATAAATGGACTTTTTCGCTGCATAGTCCAAATCCAGCCTGATGGTGTATCTCTCCGTGTCTACTTCCAAGAAGAGTTCCGCATATCCGCTCTTTATACTCTCGCCATTCGGTTCTAAGGACTGTATTTCAGACTGCTCTAACGGCTTTCCAAGAAGAATGATCTTGATTATATTTACTAGATCTCTGCTTTTTTCGGCAGATATATGATTGAATCCATTTTCGATTTTGATATCAAAGTTTTTGAAATTGCATATATTGTTGAATTTCATCCTTTGAAATCTCATTTTCATGGCGGTCACCTGTTGATTTTAGTTATTAGGAAGGCAAGATCGTCTTCGAGATAATTTTCTGAGGCTGCATTCTTGATAAGTTTTTCCAAGGCCAGTTTGAACTCCTGGTCCTGTTTATTGTTCAAACAAATCTCTTCTATCGATGCCGATAGATCCTCCTCAACGCCGATGTTCCCGCCTCCTTGCCTATTATTTGATATACGAATAGACCTTGATATTTATTATTGTGTTTTCCCTTCAATATTTTTTTTTCTTTTCTTCCTATTAAAAACTTTCTGATATGCGGAAACGTATTTTTACTAGTGTCCGTTAAAAAAGGTTTTCACTTTCCATCAAAGGAGAATTGTTTATATATCATTTTCGATTAAATCGATTTTAAAGTTTTTAAAATGCTACGAAGAATACATTAATGTTTTTATTTGAGTAATAGTGTGTAAAAACTTCAATTCCGACTTTTTTTTGCTGACATGAGCTCTTGCCGGACCTCTTTGCTCTTCCTTTGCCCCCGACGATTTCCGCCGACATATCAC
>JAIRQG010000140.1 GCA_031256615.1 Candidatus Methanoplasma sp.
TGCGGAGACGAACTGCAATTCCAGGGCGGCTGCAATATCTGTAAGGCATGCGGATGGACAAAGTGCGATTAAACCTCTTCTTTAAAAACTATTTTTTCATATTCTTTTGTTACGGCATACTGCAGGACCAAAGCGATGCCGGCACCTGCCAGTATTCCCGTTGAGACCCTTCCGGCAAGGATATCCGTTCCGGATGCATACTCAATGTACCATTCGACCGCCAAAGAAGATATCATCGCGGCTCCGGCGATCAGGAACACTTTTTTTCCGATATAGAAATTGAGCACCGCCTTGTCCGTTGCGAATAATCCTATGATGACACCGCACAGAACAGACACGTCCCTTTGACAAAAGGCCATCTGCGATCCGTTGACGATGAATGTTCTGGACATCTCCTGATGGCAGAACAGGTCGCCCAGAGAATAAACGGCCCTTGCCGCGGGGTCGGCGAATGCGAGCTTGCTCCAGTTATCTATGACCCCGGCCCTGCCGTCAAGATCCGCATACGACCCGTGCGGGTACAGCAAAGGCATGATGATCATCAGCATGAGAAATGCTGCGGAGAACAGCAGCACTGCCCTGCCGGGAGTAGATCGTTCCATGTTTGACCATTGCCTTTGCTGTATAAATCGCTGATTGGGTCACAATCCTATGTTAGAGCATATGGTGAACATTATCAGCGACAGGGGCAGCATCATCCCCATCCGGTATGCGATGTCCCTGATGTCGATCTTTCCGTCAAGGAAAGAGGTCAGTACCGACACGAGCACGCATAACTCGACGAGATAGACGGAAAGGATGGATGACGTGCCCCCGAAATCGACCCCTTCCATTACCCTGGAGATCGGCTCAAGCATGGTCACGCTCATTCCAAGCACCAGGGGCGCGAATATCGCCGCCGTTCCGGTCATCATGTCGGTCATGCTCTTCAGTTTGTTCTTTATCCCCTTTCTTACGGAGTCCTGATCCTGCATCTGTCTTCCTACCGACACGGCAAGCCTGCCGGCATCCCTTACATCCTTCAGAGAGCACCTGTATATGTCGCAGAATACGTCTGCGGTACGTGCAGATATCTTCCCGACGGCCGTCCTTATCGCGTAACAGGGATCGCCCCTGCATATCCCCATCTCTCTGTAGACGCTGTCAGCGATAGTCGAGCACTCCGCTCTCACTCCGATCGCCTTCACGATCGATGTCTCGAAGTTCTCGCCTGCGATGAGGCGGTTCCCCAGTTCGAAAACGGAGTCCTGGAGGAGCACCTCCTGTTTCTCTCTTGTCTTCTCGGACCTGACATACGGGGCCGCAAACACCAGCAGAGCTGCGCCGGATACCATCGCGGCCGCCAGCAGAGACAGCTGCACATCATTCATTATCATGAACACTGCCAGCGCCGCAGGGGCCCCCGAAAGAGCGGGTGCGGCGTATTTGAGGCCCATGTTCGAAGGCGTTCTCATGAACGGGTTCTTTTCCTTTATGGAAAGGATCAAAGCCGATATCACCGCGGGTATGAACACCAGCGTTATGAGCACGATCGGCCCGGTACCTATGGGCGATCCTCCGAAGATGCCGCCGAGGTTTAGCATGGGGAGTATCGACATGAGCACCATAGGCACCATTATGCCCAAACCAAAAATCATCATGCAGGGGATGTTCAGGGATGTGCTGTAGTTCTCTCCTATCTCTTTAAGTCCGTTCAGGGATGTGTCCGAAGCATCGGCAAGCATCCTTTTCCTCTCGGGTTGATCGGAGGATGCTGCCGCGGCCATCACCATGTGGACCGAACGCCTGAATGCGGCCGCTTCCGCGGGAAGAGAAGAAAGCATCTCGGACATGCCGTGAGCGATGTCCGGTATCTGTCTCGTGTCCGCTTTCGTTACGATTGTCCTGAACAGAGCTGCCGATCTTGCCGGCCCGTTCTTTGCAACGTCCCTGACCGCAGAATCTATCGAACCGCCTTTTTCTATGACGGCGGTCATCATGCCCACCACCGTCGGACCTTCATTCAGGATCGTGCGGGGGTTCTTGATCTTCTTTGGGCCCATCTCAAACACCTATGCCCGTAAGGTCGCGGAATTTAGTTTTGAATGATATCAGGATATCTTCCGCGGTCTTCCCCTGCGACTTTGAAACATGTTCGTTCGCTATTCCGATCCACACGGGACCGTGGTATTCCTCGCCGTGTGTCTTTCCTATGTCTGCGAGGAAAGATCTTATCACGGCCCTTGCTCTGATCTCCTTCGCAATATCGGCTTTGTTCATCTGCGAAGATGAGATGACACGTCTCATGACAGGCGACGAGAACAGCACAGAGTTGTCGGAGATGTCCAGGAACTCCCCCGTCATGTCCGATGTCGCCACAACCTCGTTCACTCTTCTTATCTGATTCCCCGTCCTTCTGTCCTTTACCGTTCCCAAAGTAACGAGGATGTCTGTCGCCATGAAGGCTTCCGGAGAGATGTTCATATCATGGACCACTCTTTCAAAGACCGATCTTGCCGAGTCTCCGTGGATGGTCCCCATGATGGAGCTTCCCGCGCGGCCTGCCCTCATGCTTTGATACATCGTTCTCGCTTCTTCGCCTCTGACCTCTCCCAGGATGATGGCGGATTCTCCCATTCTGCGCGATACTCTGAGCGCCTCATCCGACCTTGACAGGTTGTCCCCGCCCATCCTGTCGTCTATCAGCATCGATTGCACTTTGTATCCCATCTTCCTCATTATCGAGGTGGGCAGTTCCATCGTATCTTCTATCGTCAGTATCCTCTGCGAAAGAGGGAATTCGAACATAAGAGATGACAGAAGCGAGCTCTTTCCGGCCCCTCTTGCACCGCATATGAGGAATGTGGATCTGTTATCCACAAGGAAGGACAGCAGCCCAGCGACCCTGGGGTCGATCGTGCCGTTCGCAATAAGTCTCGTAAGGGTCCAAGGCCTTACCGAATGCTTCCTTATCGCTATGGCGTCTCCGTTGGGACTCATAGGATATCCGACGACGGTAGCCCTTGCATCATGTGTCTTGATGTCGGTTTCCAGAATGGGATTGGATTCGCAGAACTGTAGCCCGCTGTCTCTCTTCAGGATGTTTATCAGGTTCATGACCTCTTTCTTGTCGACGACAAGGTTCGTCCTGCATTTGATATGGGAATTGTTTCCGGCAATGCCGTTCATTGTGACATGTATCCTATTCCTGTCGCAGGGCGCGTCGATGTAGATATCTTCCAGTTTGGGATCCGCGAGCAGAACTTCGAAGACCCCCATCCCCACTGTGTATCTGTAGACGATTTCACACATGTCCTCTATCACATTCTCCAGGGTATCGGTGTCTCTCCCGAAGACTGCCTCGATGGTATCGGAATGATTGATCAGCATGCCTCTCGCGGCGGCTATTACGCTCTGTTTGTCCATCCTTCCGCCGTTCGTCCTGTACCTCTCCCTTATGCCGTTTATTATCATCTCCGCTACAGCATTCATCGAATCTGGGTATGAGTATTCGACCGGAGTAAGATTATACTCGAACTCACCGTCAACAGCGGTGCCTATGGTAACGCTGCCTCCCGGGGAATCATAGCTGGAGGTGTTCTCCAGATCTCTTTTGTTTCCAATAAGCCAGCAATCGGCGTATACCGGTTTGGACCGGACATTGCACTCCGAGAGCAGGATCAGCCTGTCCAAGAAGGACCTCTGGTCGTTCTGCACCGGCCTCGGAGCGGCCGGAACAGGTGCGTCAAACTGTTTCGGCGGGATGGGAGGATCATAGGATGCGTCTGCATCAGCGCCCGCCTGCCCTCTGTACTCGGCAGGTCTTTTTGCAAAGGATTCATTCTCTGGGTCGCTGTAATCGGTGATAATGAGGCGGTCTTTGTAGCTGACCTCATGGATGTTCCTCTTGCTGATCCTTCCGACAAGGGACGGCAGTATCCTGGGCATCAGATGCCACCCGTCCTTGCGGTTTCGATGGAGATCTTCTTCTTCAGGTTGTTCATGCCGTGCTCTGCCTGGTCCAAAGCCCTGTATGTCTTCTGGATGCAGAGATTGCAGCTGCCGTCCGCGGGACGGAAGGACATGAGCCTTCCTCTCGCGGAATCAAAACTCGGGTCGGGGAATCCGGACCACGCTATCTCCATTATCTTTGAACAAGAGTTGGCGCAGTTCGAACAGGACTTGCCGCCCCCGTTCATGCTCATTGATGCCGCTCTGTAAAAGACGGCCACTTCACACAATGCCTCCGCTGCCGGTCCGAACAGCTCAAGGTCCTTGCTCGTCCTCAGTCTGATCCTTTCCGCGCTGCCCTGCTGCGATATATGATGGATCATACACCTCATGCACCCGGATGACCTTATGTCAGGTGCTTTGCTGCATTTTCTGCAGTTTATCGACAGGACATTCTCTGTGAGTTCTGCGCTAGCCGCATCAGAGTGCCTCTTGCTCATTGCTGAAAATATTGATCTTATCTCCATGCAATTGTATTCCTTTGAAATGTGTATTAAAAAGGAACATTACAGTTAGCACTTAGTATTCAACGTAAGGAACCGATCACTTATTGTCCTCTTTGCGTATGTCCGCCCTTTTGATCTTTCCGCTCAGGGTCTTCGGCAGGATACTGACGAATTCCACCACCCTCGGGTATTTGTACGGGGCCGTTTCTTTCTTTACATAGTTCTGAATGTTTTTCTTCAGTTCATCGGACGGTTCGTAACCGTCCTTCAGGACTATGGTCGCTTTTACCAATTGCCCGCGGATCTCATCCGGGACTCCGGTGACAGCGGATTCTTTGACAGCGGGATGATGAGCGAGGACGCTCTCTATCTCGAAGGGCCCTATCCTGTATCCGGATGATTTTATTATGTCATCGTTGCGGCTGACATACCATATGTATCCGTCCTCGTCCTTCCATGCGACGTCTCCCGTATGCATCCACCTGCCGCTCATGATGGTTGCTGTCCTGCCAGGGTCCCGGTAATATTCGACCATCAGGCCGGCAGGTTTCGGATCGATGCCTATCACGATCTCCCCGCTGACGCCGGGGGGGCAGCTGTTGCCGTCTGAATCGAGGAGGTCGATGACATATTGCGGCGACGGTTTTCCCATTGATCCGGGGCGGGGTTCAATGCCCGTGTAGTTGCATATCACGACTGTGGTCTCTGTCTGTCCGAATCCCTCCATCAGCTTAAGGCCGGTGGCCTCATACCATCTGTCGTATATGTCGGGGTTCAGGGCCTCACCTGCTACGGTCGTATATTTGAGGGATGACAGATCATGATTCTTCACGTTCCCGTCGTTCAGGAACATCCTGAACATCGTGGGCGGACAGCAAAGGGATGTGACACCGTTCTTCGAGATCACATCGAGTATATCGTCGGGGACGAACCTCTCATAGTCGTATGCGAATATGGCGGTCTCCATGAACCATTGTCCGTAGATCTTTCCCCAGGCGACCTTCGCCCATCCGGTATCGGCTATCGTGTAATGCAGTCCGTCCGGATCCACATTATGCCAATGCTTCGCGGTGAATATGTGCCCAATGGAATACGTATTATCATGCATGACCATCTTCGGCATACCGGTCGTGCCCGATGAGAAGTACATAAGCATAGGATCGCGTACGCTGATCGGTATCCTCTGAAGGACATCCGATGCATTCTCTATGCCTTCATCCAGACTCTCCCACCCTTCTCTTTTCTCCCCCAGCAGCACCTTGTATCTGAGTGTGGGGACGTTCTCCACGGAATCAAAGGTATCCGGCAGATCGCTGCAGTCGATGCATACGGCGGCAACGATGGATGCGGAGTTGATCCGGTATTCGATGTCGTGCTTCTTCAGCATGAACGAAGCCGGGATTGCGATCGCGCCTATTTTGTGAAGCCCCATCAATACATACCAGAAATGGGGGCGGTTCTTCAGAATGATCATGACCGGTTCCCCTTTCTTGATCCCCAGCGAAATGAAGTAGTTCGCTGCTTTATCTGATAATCTTTTTATGTCGGAGAATGTGAATAACCTTCTGTTGCCGGACGGTTCGCACCAGACGAGCGCTCTTCTGGATGGTTCATTGACGCCGATATCGTCGATCACGTCGTATGCAAAGTTGAAATCCTCAGGCGTGTTCATCTCATATTTGCACAGCCTGCCTTTGCTGTTGTACTCCTCTTTTATGTAACGTGCGTGAACATTCCTCATCGGCGTTCCTCCTTCAGCACAACGGCGAGGAATAAACACCCGCCCTCCGTCAGAGCGGCCATTCCGTGCCGCTCGGATGAATCATAGAACACAGAATCGCCTTCTTTGAGTTCTTCAACATTATCTCCGTGCACAAATCTCAAGGACCCTTTCAGCACATAGTTGAACTCCTGTCCATCATGCGACGACAGCGGGATGGATGAGAGCTCATCAGCACGGAACGGAGCGTTCACGAGGAAAGGTTCGGCCATTTTGTTCTTGAAATTCGATGCGAGATGCCCGTACTCAAAACCTTTACGCCTCTTCATCGGAAGGCCTTTTCCGCTCCTTACAACAGTATAACCGGAAAGATGGGGGTTCTCTCCCGTAAGCAGTTCTACCATGTCAACGTTGAATTTTTCCGCACATTTGTAGAGGAATGTAAAGGAGAAATCTATCTTCCCCTTTTCCGATTCTTCGTATTCCTCTTTTGAAATACCGGTCACTTCAGCCATCTCTTCTGTTGTGTAACCAATCTCGTCACGCAGCGCCCGTATGCGCTCGGCAATCTCATCGATCCTCAAGTCCATTGAAATCGGGAGGTAAGACACATACGAAATAAAAATAGTAAACTGTTGGAAAGCCGGCGGAAGGACCGTGCCGGCATGCTCTGATGCTCTGAAATCGGCGTTTTTCTGCAGTAGTTGCGATAATGGTATTATACATATACGTATACCTATCTCTGTGGGTCCAAATGGATTAACAGTGGTGTGCGGCCATTACGGCACGGGGAAGACGAATTTCGCGATCAATTACGCCATAAACGCGGCCAGGAGCGGAAAGAAGGTCACGCTTGTGGACATGGACATCGTCAATCCGTACTTCACGTCATCGGAATACGCAGAGATACTGGAGAAAGAAGGCGTGAAAGTGATATCTCCCTCCTTTGCAACGACGAATCTTGACATACCTGCATTGCCGGCATCCATGTACTCGATCTTCGATACGGACGACGAAGTGATACTGGACGCCGGAGGGGACAATGTCGGCGCCACAGTCCTGGGAAGGTTCTCGCGGAAGATCATCGAAAGAGGATATGAGATGCTGTATGTGACCAATATGTACAGGCCGATGACGTCCGACCCGGAAGATTCGGTAATGATCCTGAAAGAGATAGAAAACGCATGCGGGCTGAAAGCAACGGCGGTGGTGAACAACTCCCATCTGAAGGAGTTGACCGTCCCGTCGACGATAACCGATTCGCTGCAGTATGCAAAAGAGGTCTCGCGTTCCGCAGGCATACCTCTGGTGTTCTCAACCGTACCCAGGCGCATAGCGGGAGAACTTCCGGCGGACGAATGTTTTTATCCATTGGACATACATGTCCGGACAGTTTGGGAAAAAGGGGAACCAATATGGTGAGGGTGAATATCGACGATAACCTCTGCAAAGGCTGCGAGATGTGTGTCATCTCCTGCCCGAGGAAGATAATCGAACTGAACAAATCAAAGATAAACGCCAAGGGATACCACCCGGCGCATATCACAGACCCCCAGAAATGTACAGGATGCGGTTCGTGCGCCGTCATGTGTCCGGACGTAGTGATAACTTTGGAGGATTGAAGATGCCTGAAAAAATTCTGATGAAAGGCAATGAAGCACTGGCCGAAGCGGCGATAATGGCGGGATGCAGACACTTCTTCGGTTATCCCATAACCCCGCAGACAGAGGTCGCGATGCACATGTCAAAGAGGATGCCGAAGGTCGGCGGTGTGTATCTGCAGGCGGAGTCCGAGGTAGCGGCGATAAACATGGTGCTCGGAGCATCGGCGGCCGGAGCCCGGGCTATGACATCGTCAAGCTCCCCCGGAATAAGTCTGAAGTCTGAGGGACTGTCGTACATCGCAGGATCGGATGTTCCCGCAGTGATCGTGAACGTTCAGCGCGCAGGTCCGGGACTCGGCGGCATCCAGCCGTCGCAGGCCGATTACTGGCAGGCAACAAGGGCCTCCGGCCACGGGGACTACAAGATGCTGGTCCTCGCGCCGTCGACGGTGCAGGAGATGATCGATCTCGTCGCAGACGCTTTTGCGCTGGGAGACAAGTACAGGATGCCGGTGATGATACTCTCGGACGGCCTCCTCGGTCAGATGATGGAACCCGTTGTCATCGATGAGAAGAAGGTCGATATCCCGGAAAAGCCGTGGGCGCTTTCCGGCCATGAAAATAAAAGGAAACACAATGTTGTGAATTCACTGTATATCGAACCGCCGGACCTGGAAGCGATACTCAAGGCAAGGTATGAAAAATACGATCTGATCAAAAAAGAAGAGCAGCGCTGCGAGGAATACATGACGGATGACGCGGAGATCGTTGTCGTAGCGTACGGAGCATCGGCAAGGATCTCGCGCAGCGCGGTAGACGCGGCAAGGAAAGAAGGGATCAAAGCGGGACTGATAAGGCCTATAACGCTGTGGCCGTATCCCGAAAAAGCTGTGGTCTCCAGAATGGGAACGGCAAAAGCATTCCTGTGCGTGGAAATGTCGATGGGGCAGATGGTGGACGATGTCCGTCTGATAGTCGGCGGGAAACGGGATGTAAGATTCTTCGGACGCACCGGCGGCATGGTACCGACACCCGCCGAGGTTCTCCGTGAGATAAAGAATATCAAAGGAGGAATCTGAAATGAAGTTCAAAAGACCTCACGCACTGACCGATGCTCAATTCCATTATTGTCCGGGGTGCAGTCACGGCATAGTGCACAGACTGGTCGCGGAAGCGTTAGATGAGCTCGGCGTTGAAGGAAGGACCGTCGGCGTTGCGTCGGTGGGCTGCTCAGTGTTCGCTTACAACTACTTCAACTGCGACATGATACAGTCGCCCCACGGTCGCGCGCAGGCAGTGGCCACTGGGATCAAAAGAGTGCGCCCGGGCAACATCGTCTTCACATATCAGGGGGACGGCGACCTTGCGGCGATAGGCACCGCAGAGACGGTGCATGCGGCGACCCGCGGCGAGAACATCACTGCCATATTCATCAACAATGCCATATACGGAATGACCGGAGGACAGATGGCCCCGACCACCCTTCCGGGACAGATCACACAGACCACCCCTTACGGGCGCAGCGTGAAGGATGCAGGACACCCGATAAGGGTGTGCGAGATGCTCTCTACGCTGGACGGCGTCGCTCTGGCACAGCGTGTTTCCGTGGACTCCGTAAAGAATGTCAGGCAGGCAAAGAACGCTATCAAAAAAGCATTCGAATATCAGATCGAAGGAAAAGGATACACGATAGTAGAGGTTCTCTCAACGTGTCCGACGAACTGGGGGCTTTCGATACAGGATTCGCTCGAGTGGCTGAGAAACAATATGATACCCTATTATCCGCTGGGCGTGTACAAGGACACAGGCGAAAAAGAGGTGACGGAATGAGCATGAATCTTCTTCTCGCCGGGTTCG
>JAIRQG010000149.1 GCA_031256615.1 Candidatus Methanoplasma sp.
CCGTGCCTGTCCCTCAGAGTTATGAAAGATATGCCGCCGAGGTTCCTTACGTCCTGAACCCATCCTTTTACCGTTACGGTCCCGTCTTCTTTGCTTATGTTACCAGAGTCTCTGATGGAAGTCATTTATAACAATCGGAGTAGGTCTGCAACCGATAAAAAGTTTACAGTCAAGCCCATTCGGTTTCAGGATGCCGCTTTTTGTTTGGTCCCGCCTGACAGATGCCGTGATCCGATCCTTTCAGACCGTCCTGCGGACACCTGTCAGACAGGTGTTTTGGTTTATGGTTTATCTGCAGGGTCCTGCTCTTCCGTCTCCTCATCAAAGCGGAAACTGACCGCGGTAACTATGAAGGATGCAAGGAACAGTATGAACATCAGCAGCGTCCACTCATCCACTGCTACGGCCGGCAAGGTCCAGTCTTCCGTCAGGAAGAAGATTATCACCGAAACTATTCCGAAGATCAGCGCCAGGACCCTTAACAACAGAGCGGTCTTTGATCTCTTTCTGTCGTCTTCGTCTATCTCGCTGTTCTTCTCCGTGCTGTCATCATCTTCCTTCTTTCTGCGGTCTCTTCCCGTTATGACTGCGATAATGCCAACGAATATCGTCAGTACTGCGCAGATAAGGTTCAGGACGGCCCATTCGTCTCCTTTACCGTCTTCACCATCATTGCCGGCGTTACCGTTATCATTGCCGCCTGTGGGGCTGCTTCCGAGTTTGGACTCAACGCGGATGGTGTGGTTGCTGTTAACATCGTGGAATGTATACTTCCCGGATGCCAATTCTTCGGAGGGGATCGCGACATCGTCCACGTAGACGGCAGAGATCCCATACCCATCCTTCGCAGAGAACACGAATGCCATATCGGTACCTCCGGTCACAGACACTGTACCGGTCGGGGAGATCATCGATCCCGTATCGGAGGATGCTGTGATGAAGTATGTCTTCGCAGACGGGTCTACTTCAACATAATACTTCCATACAGCATAGACGGTCACGTCGGAATCCGTTATGGTCACGCTCGTGACTATCGCAGGTATGGCATCGCCTTTAGAGAGGATATCGGCTGCGGTGCTGAGAGACCATCCGACGAACAGCACGGGGACGCCGCCGGCGTCTTCGTGTACCGGTACGGTCGATGAGAGCGTATGCGTTCCCTCAAGCAGTCCAGTCTCGTCTGCCGGACAGGAAGTCTGGTCTCCGCCGTTGGCATCGTATGATAGCGTATACAGAGGTTCGAACACATCCGGCGTTCCGTTGTCGTTGGTGTCGTAGCCCCATACTGCGTAAACGGTGATGTCATCATCGATTATCGTGACATTCGCGATGGTCGTTGGGGCGGTGTCGTCTTTAGCGTATATCTTGGAATCGGCTGTCTCGGTCCATCCGATGAAGATTATGGCCGTTCCGTCGGTGTCGTCGGCGTGGGTCGGAACCGTTGTGTCATCCAAATCATAAGTGTTGGGGACAACCTCCGCATCTGCCGGACAGGAAGTCTGGTCTCCGCCGTTGGCGTCGTAGTGTATCGTGAAGGTTTCCAAATCCCACTGCGCATAAAGCACAGTATCTCCCTCTACAATATCTGAAGAGAAATCCCAGGCAGTCTGGAAGTTTGAATCTTTATACCATCCGTTGAAGACATAGCCCATCCTGACGGGATCCGCCTTTGGCTGTATGACGTGGTCGCCGTAAGGCACTCCCACATAAGGCGGGGCGATTATTCCCGATCCTGCGCTGTCATAACCTCCCTGAGTTATGTCTGAGAGATCAGGAAGCCAATAGTTGTCTTCTGCTGTCGGATGCGCTGGCGGATCCTCATAGTTGAGACTGAAGTCCACTCTGTATTCGTTAAGCCTCCATTCTGCGGTGAGGACCTGCTTTATCGACGGTACAAGCTCTCCGGGTTGGTACAGAGGGAAGGCATCTGCAGGAAGGCTGGATACCGTATGCGTGAGCAGGTAATCGCTGAGATTGGTCTCTGTCACGCCGTTGGCATCTGCCCAGTCCTGGTCCCACCAGCCGAGGTCAGGCTGGCTGCTTCTCCACCCTGCAAAGCCGTATTGGGCATTGTCTGGGATGAGCGCCGACCGCGGCATGGCGACTGTTTCGGGAGAGGGAAGCCCGTTGTCTGTCGCAACATAATACATTTTGTTGCTTGCAAAATTCAGGCTTTTCACAACGAAATACGGATCGGTAATATCTGCCGGATTGTTGATCTGAGTTGGTACAGATGACCACGCGCCCTCAGGGCCCGGGTTGAATTTTGTCCAATATATTTCGATCGCACCAGCATTAGGGAAAACATCGCGCGGATTCCCGAGTGCATCGACTGATGTAAAGGCAGAGTCGAAATACGGGCCGGAGCCGTCACGGTAGAGTTCATCCGACGTCGGGCTCGGCATATAGTAATACCGCTGCCCTTTGTTCCCTTCGGCACCCACAGGGTCTCCGAGGGCTTCTTTGATGGGTACTCCGCCGGATACATTAATGAAAACGTTCTTCACGGTCAGACCGGATTCGGCATCGATTCCCAGGTCGTCTGCGTAATTTGTCAGACCATAGCCGCCGTTGCTGGATTTGCCTCTGTCAAAGGCGGTGTTCCCGTTATCGTACCCAATGTTGCCGTTGTTGGTAATGGGGCGAGCGATAACAAGGGGGTTCTGACGGTCTGCGTCGGCTCCTGTGAATACGAAAACGTTGCCGGTATACGGAGTCGGGATTGCGTTGAACTTAGTAGATATGTTCACACCCGCAATGGTATTGGTATTGTGAATGTTCTTGTTCACATAATTGCCGACGAAGATATTGTTGCTCAGCACCGGGCACGGCGGTAAAAGCGAAGGATCAGTGATTCCGTCATCGGTATCCACACCGATGGCTCCTCCTCCGCCGATGTTGCCGCAGTTGGTTCCCTGTCCTTTATAAGCGTTTGTTATGCCGTTGTTATAAAATGTGCAGTTGGTTACAGACGATTCCGTCAGCCCAAAGTAACTGACGGCTCCTCCGGAACCGTTAGTTATTCCGGCCGTGGCGGAGATACCAAGTATCGTCGCTGTTGACCAATAGGATGCGCCGGCTGCGGTGTTCCCGGTGAATGTGCAGTTGATTATATGGCTCTGGATGCCGGTGTAGGTCTTTGCGCCTTCCACTATGATTGCTCCTCCGTCATCCTGAGCGAAGTTGTTCTCAAAATACGAGTCGATAATGTTCAAACGGCACCCCTGACCATAGGATGCGTTGATGTACAATGCACCGCCGTCGACCCTGTTGTCGCTGCCGTGTGTCGTGCCTGTTCCGATCGCTTTGTTGCCAAGGAACGCACAACTGTCGATGTCTATGCTGACATAAGAGGTCCATGTATAGATGGCCCCTCCCCCGCCGCCGGATACGGTGTTGTTCTCGAACAGGCAGTTCTTGAATTCGTATTCGGCTATGTTGCCGGACACTCCGCCCTCTAGGAACAATGCCCTGCTGCTGTTGCCGCTGAATGTACAGTCGGTGAAAGAGGCATGGTTCGGAGCTCCGCCGAATGTTATTGCCGTTTTTGTGAGATTCTTGAACGTACAGTTCACGAACTCCCAGTTCCCACCTTGCAGCTGCATGCCGCCGGTGCTTGCACTGCCGGTGTTCGCGAATTCTATGTTTTCGAATATTACTGTGCCTTTGCCGTTATTTGTGATGTTGAAATGAAGAGTCCCGGTCTTTGCTGTCAGCGCCCCGCTGCTACTAATTGTTATGTTATAACTGTGATTGATGACCGCCTGCACAGTACCGCTCTGCAAAAGATCATCGGCAAAGTCTTCTGTCAGGCCGATGCCGGTGTCGGATGATGCGTTGATCATCGCATCTGAAAGGTCCGAAACAGTATCAACCATCAGATCGGGATCCCCGATCGTCTCTCCTGTTTCAGCGAAAAAAGCTGATATTGCGAATACAGACAGCAATATCACTATTGCAACTGTGATCTTTGGTATCGTTTTCCTTAATTTCGCTGGATATGCTTGCTCAACATGCCCCCCTGTATTCTTCTGGTCGCTTGGTTTAATAATATAGCCCCTCTTTTTATCTACATATTTTTTTTAAATATAATAATATCCATCTAACAATTTTTTTTTCCTGAATCATTGTTTATATATGTTTGCATTATGAAGATTTGTTCCGATAACTATCTAACATATTGTTATTTAATAGTAAATAATATACAGTAAATCCATGGCAAAAGAGAAAGTAACCGTCTCGGTTATCAAAGCGGATGTTGGGTCCGTTGTAGGGCATTCAAGACCTCATCCATCTATGATGCAGGTTGCCAGAGATATTCTGGCGGACAAACAGAAAAAAGGGATCCTCGAAGATTTCTACGTGACCAGAGTCGGAGATGACATCAATCTTTTCATGTCCCATTACAAGGGAGAAAACCACAAGGATATACACGGCGCAGCATGGGAATGTTTCCAGGAAGCCGCTAAGATCGCAAAATCAATGAAACTGTACGCAGCTGGCCAGGACATCCTCACCGATGCGTTCTCCGGAAATGTGAAAGGCGCAGGACCCGGTTCGGCAGAGATGACCTTCGAAGAAAGGGGATCGGAACCGCTGCTGTTCTTCATAGCGGACAAGACCGAGCCGTCCGCATATTCTCCGATATTGTCAAGGGTCTTCCTCGACCCTTTCACAACGACCGGTCTTGTTGTCGATGCAAGAGCGAAGAAAGGGTTCGATGTAGAGGTGCATGATGTCATTGAGAACAAAAAAGTGGTCATGTCCTCGCCGGAGGAGACCTTGAGCATCCTCGCGCTTCTGGGAGACACGTCCAGATATGCAATAAAGAGGATAACGTCCAGAGCGGGGATAGGTCCCGCCTGTGTTGTTTCAACAGACAAGCTCAATCTCACAGCAGGGAAATACGTCGGAAAGGATGATCCGGTATGCGTCTGCCGCAGCCAGAGCGGTCTCCCGTCCGTTGGAGAATATACGCAGCCGTTCCTGATGACATCCTGGATAGCGGGAGGGTGGATGAGAGGGTCCCACTACGGCACATTCTACCCCTGCTCGCCGGAAGATTCAGACCCCACATACTTTGACGGACCGCCGAGGATATGCTGTCTCGGCCTCCAGCTCAACGAGGGAAAGTTCCAGGGACTGGAGGAACCCAACTCCAAAGGCGGAAAGCATATCCCGGTAGACTTCTTCGGCAACTCCACATTCGATCTTGCCCGCACAAATGCGATCAAGACAAGCAGGTTCCTCAGGACACAGGGCCCCTTCACGCCGTCCATCCTCGGGGCGGAGGAGATGGAATACACATCCCGGCCAGAAGTGCTTAAAGAACTGAAGACGAGGTTTGAGAAGCTTGGTTAAGAAGATATCAAAACCCGTTATAATAGTGAACTTCAAAACATATATTGAAGTGGAGAAGGACGGCGCGCTTGCTATAGCCAAAGCATGCGAATCCGTGTCGGAAGAGACGGGAGTGACGATATGCGCCTGCCCGCCGATGGTGGATCTGGGGCTTATCTCAAGGAGCGTCTCGATCCCGGTTCTCTCTCAGAATGTGGACCCGCACGCGGCAGGTTCGGCCACCGGATGGGTAACGCCGTCGATGGTGAGGGGCTGCGGCGCGGCGGGAACACTGATAAATCATTCTGAGCACAAGATACCCAAGAGACAGATAGAAGAGTGCATCGAACTGTCAAAAGGGGTCGAACTGATAACCGTTGTCTGTGCAGAGAATGTTAAGGTCGCGGTGCAGATGGCGGAGTTCAGGCCCGACTTCGTTGCGGTGGAGCCTCCGGAACTCATCGGAGGGAATGTTTCGGTGACAACGGCGAATCCCAAGATAATAGAAGAGACGGTAGAAGCGGTCAGAGCGGTGAACGGCTCTGTCTCGGTCCTTTGCGGCGCCGGGGTGAAAACGGGAACCGATGTCAAAAAAGCAATTGAGCTCGGAGCATCAGGAGTTCTCTTGGCATCAGGCGTCGTTAAGGCAAAGGATCCGAAAGCTGTGCTCCTCGATCTTGTGAAGTACCTTTAAGGGATGTTACGGAATCATAATAATGACTATTTTATCTCTGACTGCTTATAGGTAAATATGGTTTCCAGGATCTCTGTTGAGTTTATCAAAGAGGTACACGGGCTGGCCATTCTGTCGGGAAAGAATGACGAATCAGACCTTGTAGGCCTCGTAAGAGACGAAGCTACATTATTTTTCATCGCAGACCGCTCAAATACGATTGTAGATAAGGTAAAGCGCGCATCATTTTTACTTTTCAGTATCGCAAATTATCATCCATTTGTTGATGGCAATAAGAGGACTGCCGTATTGGTTGCCGAACTTGTTCTGGGGCAAGATCTATCCATTAAAGCGACTGCAGAAGAACTGAACATTGCCGTAAGGAAGATCGGCTCACCCGATGGAAATCTTGAATATACAGAAAAATGGCTAGAAGACAATATAGAGAAAATTTGTTGAAGTTTACAGGCTTAGTAATTCTAGTCCGCGCTTGTGTTTTTTAAGAGCATATTCTAGTTTTACTCTGTCTTCTTCCGAGAGCGTGGATTCTTCCACTATTGGCAATGCGTATGTGTAAGACATAGCAACATAGCTGACAGATTCCGAAGCGGATGAGAGACTTGTTCCTTGAACGTACATCATTTATTGCCCCCATTATCGATCCTATCCCACCCTAGAGGTATAACATCTACAGCCATATTAACCTGAGGGATGTTACTCACCATCTGCATAATATGCGTAAGCGACACCACAGTCTGAACTCTGCATGTACTTTTTAAACCTTTTGATTCTAGCACAGCAATATCGGTATTTTCTTTTGCAGATTGTAACGGTGTCCCTTGTGCATTTATTCTACCAATGATTAAGCTCGGCGGATAAAAAGGAACTCTGCATTTTAATTCGGATTCGATATCTGTCCAAATGTCCCACATTAATTTTTCTAATCTCGGGGTTGGATTTTTTACCGGTAGGCCCGCGGATTTTGCCTCGCTTCGGCTTATTGTATAACCATGGTGGGATTTATTATTATATTCTCTGACAATAGTTTTTATTTTCTGTTCATCGCTCATATGTAAGGATAACAGTTTGCTGGCAAGGTTTTCGGATAATTTCATGCTCTTCTTTGCAGCTCCTATTGAAAGAGGATCCAACACACGACCTAAAAATTCAATAGAACTCTTTCCGAAGTCTACATCGGATACTTTCATATCTGATGACATAAACTCAGCAAAACATTTGAGATCCTCTGCTGAAAATACTCTTGGCATCTGTGGATTTGTAAGGTCAGTTATTTGGGGGTCTATTGGACCAAGGCATGCAAATGGGTGCATTATTATTTCATCAGCTCCAAAAGAAAGGATTGTCGCTGCACTCTGAGCCGCATAGGGAATTATTATGCCAATCGCATCGAACCTTTCCCTCAATAATCCCATGATTCTCCAAGGTACAATGGGATCCCCACCTTGGCTTATTACTAAAAGATCTATTTTTCTCTTTGTCTTTGGTATTCTGTTTATCTGTTCACAAAACTCTGGTATTACATCAGATCCCATCTGGCCGCCGTTCCCTCCTTGGCGATTGCTAGTGGCATAAACAATAAGCGGTCTGTTGCGGATTTTTTCTATTTCCTTATACATCTCTGTTCTTTCCGCATATGACATGCAAACAACAATGCAATTTGCCTTATTAAATGTAGTTTGAAATGCCTACATGCTTACTTAACAGTGTCCCTGCCGTCCAGAGAAAAACGGGGGCGCAGAGCACATGAGAAGTTGTGGCCAAGAATGTTTTTGATAGCCCCTAATGGCTAACTGTATGTTTTCCAACTAAAATACTGTCTTACCGTAGGGCAAGTATGTTCAGAAAAAGGTATGTTATTCTTTTAACATTCATCATTTTTGCTGTGCCTTTGCTCTTCGAGGACACTGCCTCGGGAGAGGAGACCGGCAGCATACTGTTCTACGAGATATATCCATTCGGCGACCATGAGGGGATATCTCTTTTCAACTACGGCCAAAAAGACATGAATCTGAAAGGCTGGTCGGTATCGGACGGAGAGGGGACGCTCACTTTTGTAAAAGATGTCCTCATGGCACCCGGGACGAGATTGACGGTAACGAAGGCGATCGGCACGGACGACTGGTTCTCAGGAAGAGACAGAACGGTCGCCTTCAGCGACGACAGTATTGAGAGGAAGGGGAGTTTCATCCTTGCGAACACGGGCGACGATGTTTCCCTGATCCGCAGCGGCGAGGTAATGGATGCGGTCTGTTACGGGAATAAAAAGACCGAGACGGGCTGGAAAGGGGAACCAGCAGACCTTCCGTCGAACAAATATCTGCTTCGCATAGGCTCCGACGATACCGACACTTTATCGGACTGGGTCTCTACCAAACCGGGACTTACCAACCGCACCTTTGATCCGGAACTGTATTTTGATGCTAAGGTGACGCCGTTCAGTTTCCCTGAGTCGCAGGGGGTCCCGATACTCAGGGAACTGGAGAGCGCTGAGCACGAGATCCTGATATCGATGTATCTTCTGACAAGCGTTCAGCTGGCTGCTCTGCTTTGCGAATCAGCGTCCGAAAGGGGCGTGTCGGTCCGCATCCTTCTGGAAGGAGATGTCCTGGGACATGATATGACGACCGAACTCACGCTCATGAGATCCGTCGTAGACGCCGGAGGGGAAGTGTATCTCATCAATGACCAGGTTCCGGGCAACTATGAGCGCTTCTCTTTTTTCCATAACAAATATGCGGTGATCGACGGTAAAAAAGCGATCGTTACATCCGAAAACTGGACATCAGGCAATCTGAGTTCCGACGGTTCCAACCGCGGATGGGGGGCCGTGATCGAAAGCGAAGGTCTTGCTGAATATATCCGGGAAGTGTTCTTCTGCGACCTGAGTCCTGAACACGGGGACGTAAATTCTCTGCTGAAGAGCTACCCCGGTCTGAAACCCTATCAGGGAATCATGACCTACAACGGGGTTGGGCTTTATGATGCTCAATCTTTTGATGCAAGGGTCATGCCCGTCCTGTCCCCCGATAATTCGTGGCAAGCGTTAAAGTACATCATTGAGAAAGCCGAGACGAGAGTATACTCTCAGCAGCTGGATCTGGGAAGCTCGTATCAGATCATATCCGACCGATCGCCGCTGGAGTGGATGTCATCCGCTGCGGACAGAGGGGCCGATGCCAAGCTCATCCTTGACTCTTCCGGAGGCGGCAACGGCGAGGTGGTCAACATGATAAACAATACCACCGGGATCAAAGCAATATCCGTTAACGGCAGAGAATCTTTTTCTCTAATACATAACAAAGGAGTGGTGACAGATGATCTTGTGTGGATCGGGTCTGTGAATTGGACCGAGACCTCCTTTATGAATAACAGAGAATTCGCAGTCGTCATCGATTCTCCGTAAGTGACCGAGTTCTTTGCCGGACTTTTCATTGAAGATTGGGGCGTAAATGAGCATACCGTTGAAGAAATAGGCCTTGAGATAACATGCGAAGTGCTCTCTGTCAACGGCAGATCGGTCTATGTCTTCACTGTATCGGGGCCGGAACACTCCGAGTACATCTGGGATGTTCTCGGCGACGGTGTTCTCAGAACATCATCCGTCAATAAGATCGTCTCTGCGGACCTTCCTCCCGGAATATACACCGTAAGCGTTACAATGGACGGGACCAAGCACTCTGCCGCCGCCGAGTACACGGTGATACAGGACGAAAAGCCGCCCGTGAAGAAGAACTATTATTGGACCGCAGCTGCGGCAGGGCTCGCGGCAGCAGCGGGAGCCGGGGTCGCCATCCGAAGGAGGAATAATAATCATCGAGATGCGATACCTCCGTGATGTTCGTAAGGCAGATGCTCGTTTCTGACATCGACCAGGTATATGAGGTCGCCTGTCAGTCGCTTGATGAGACATATGTTAAAGAGGTATTCTTCTTCTTCATAAACGGCTGGCCGGCAGGCCAGCTGGTGGTTGTCAGCGGCACCGGAGAGCTGGTCGGATTCTTGTCAGGGGTCAAGCTTACGCCCGACAAGGCAACGATAATGCTCCTCGGGGTATCCCCGAGATACAGAAGGGCAGGGGTCGGGAGCAGGATGATGGACGAGTTCAGGATCCGCACCATGATGGAAGGCATGCACTACATACAGCTGGAAGTAAAGGACTCGAACTTCCCCGCAACGGAGTTCTACAAGAAAATGGGGTTCGCTGCTGTTGAATATCTGGAAAACTTCTACAACGACGGCGGGAACGCAGTCAGGATGATATGCAGAGTCCGCGGGAACGCATGATCATTTCATATCGTCAACGGATTCCAGGAAGATCTGCGATCTGAAGGCACCGCGCTCAATGGCTTTTTCGTCTCTCAGATATTCAAGTTCTTTTTGTCCGCCGCCGATGATCTCAGATATTGCGCAGATCACCTGAAGGATATCAGCAAGTTCTTCAAGGCCCCTGGATTCCTGATATTCTGCGACCTCTTCCAGAAGTTTGTCGTTAAGCGCCTTAAGGAATTCACCGTCATCAAGTATTCTGAAGTTTGGGATCTCTCCGCTCTCGGTAATGATACTTGGGATATTGTCCCTGACAAGTTTGTTTACTGTCCTGACGGCCATGATGATACACTGTCAAAGGGATTCAATAAGGTCGATATAATTTGTTCGGACCGTCTGGCCTTGCCTCTCTTTCCGAACATGGCATCTATTAAATAGATTGAATACGTTCGATGGATAATTGGATTATACATCCAATATGATATGAGGAGATTGAATAAAATCAAGGGGCAAACATATGATCGGATTTCATTTAATTCATTGGAGTATACCTCCAATAATGGCCGCAGAAACAAAAACAAAATGGCAAAGGTGTGAATAATGCACATAATGGAAGGTTACCTGCCAATAGAGTGGGCAATTTTCTGGACACTTGTCACCATACCGTTTTGGATATGGGGAGTAAGGGCTTTGAGAAAGTTCTTCATCGAACATCCCGAAAAGAAACTATCTCTTGCATTGTCAGGTGCATTTGTGATAATTCTATCATCACTTAAGATACCGTCTGTAACCGGGTCGTCATCGCACCCTACAGGCACAGGACTGTCCGTGATGATCTCCGGGCCATGGATCACAGTCATCATATGTACGATCGTTCTGCTGTTCCAGGGGACATTCATGGCGCATGGCGGGTTCACAACGCTTGGGGCGAATGTGTTCTCAATGGGTATCGCCGGGCCGTTTGCTGCATATTTCCTCTTCAAGTATCTTAGAAAAATGAATGTCAATGCGACAGTAACGGTTTTTGCCGTGGTATTCGTCGCAGATATAGTAACATACGTGGTGACCGCATTACAACTATCTCTTATCGTTCCTTACACAGGCATAGGGGCATTCGCCTCTACGTACGGCACATTCTTTGGGATATTTGCGGTGACACAGATACCTATCGCTATCGCCGAGGGTTTAATGATGGTGTTCTTCTTCAAGTATCTGGCTGATGTGAGGCCGGATATGGTCAAAGGCATAGGATTCGATACAACGGTCCGCAACACAAGAGGAATACTGAGCGGCGAGGCAAAGGAAGGTATGGTCCGCATAACGAACAAGACCAAAACCCGTCTGATGATCGCAGGCTTCATCATAGTAACTGCTGTGATGGTACTTCTTGCACACTTCATGGCTTTCTTTGGTGATATCGGCGGTGCGGACGATGCCGGCGCAGAGAAAATAGAATCACTTATCCCCGGATTCTCGCAATTGACAGAAAACTTCATACAGCTGGGCGAATACCAGCTCAGTTGGCTGTTCGTGCTTCAGACAGTGATCGGAGTTCTGATCCTTGCCTTTGTTGTGCGTCTGCTCATAAAGAGGAAACACGATAAGGAAAAACGGGAGATCCAGGAAGAAACATGAGCGAAGAGCACAGCAGTGAGTTCAATTCGGTGGATACGGCCGCATACAAGAGCCCTATGCTTAATTGGTCTCCACTGGCCAAACTTTTTCTTATTCTTTCACTGCTTGTGCTGGATATTATTTCAAAATCAGTATGGATGTCAGCCTTTGCTTTTGCGGTGGGGCTGGTGTTATTCCTTTACGCCTCTTACCTGAGGCCGCCGAAGGTACTGATGCTGCTTTTCATTTATGCTCAGGTGCTGATAATCATCAGCGCCTTCGTTTTTATGGTAGTAACGCCGGGAGCAACTGTGGCGTCTGTGTGGATCGGCATGACGGTCAACATCACCGATGCAGGCGTTTCCTTTGGTATATTGATATACGCAAGAGCGACGGCAGCGCTTCTCCTTCTGTATTCTTTTGCGGTGTCAACACCGGTCCCCCGTTTGGCGGAAGCACTGAGGAAGCTCAGGTTCCCGGATGTCTTTGTGGAGCTTATGATCCTGATATACCGTTACACGTTCTTGCTGATGGAGACCGCGGAAAAGATGCATCTGGCCGCTGAATGTAAATTCGGCTATTCCGGATACAGGAAAAGCATGAGCACCACATCAAAACTGGCGGTTGGTATTTTTATGCGTTCGCTTGAAACGGCAGAGAGAGGCCAGGTCACTCTTCAATGCAGAAACTACAGAGGGGAATTCAAAAGCTTATCCTCGTATAACAAACAGAACAAAACCGCGACAGTGCTTTGCGCTTCTATTGTTTGCATCGCAGTGGTGTTTTTCTTTGCACTGCGGTACGGAGTGCTGCCGATATGACAAACGGAACGGCAACGATAATTGAGACGAAGGATCTCAGTTTTACGTATGAAGGCGGGAAACGGGCCCTGAAGAACATATCTGTCAAGATCCCGGCAGGGCGCAAGATCGCTTTCATAGGACCTAACGGTGCAGGAAAAAGCACATTGTTCATGCATTTCAACGGGATACTGAAACAGACGGAAGGGGAAGTCGAATACAACTCAAAGAAGGTCGAACATTCAAAAAAAGAACTGATCGAACTCAGGAAAGAGGTCACATTCGTTACGCAGAACCCAGACGATCAGATATTCAATGTAATTGTGGAGGATGATGTTGCCTTCGGCCCATTCAATTTGGATCTTCCTATTGAGGAGATCCGCAAAAGGGTCGATGATGCCCTCATGATGGTCGGCATGGAGAGCGAACGGCACAGACCGATCCACCATCTGTCTTTCGGACAAAGAAAAAGAGTGGCGGTCGCCAGCGCGCTTGTCATGAACCCTAAGGTATTGATAATGGATGAACCGACCGCAGGTCTGGATCCGGAAATGGTACACCGCCTTTATGAAATAGCGGACGAAGTGAACATGAAGGGTTCCACCGTAATAATATCAACTCATGATATCGAAACAGCATATTCATGGGCAGATATCGTGGTCGTTCTTGTTGACGGGGAGGTACTTGCGCAGGGAACGCCGTTCGAGGTGTTCTCCATGAAGGATGTGCTTGACAGGGCAGGTCTTTCTGTCCCGATGGTCCACGGGCTCAATGAGTTCATGAGTGCGAAGGGACACAGCACATACGGAAGGACAATGTCGACCGCATTGCTTAACATACGCAAAGAGGCGGAGCCCGGAATGCTTTACGTTATGAGGCCCGGACGCGAGGGGGAAATGTACGGCTGCGTCGGCATGTACGGAAGTTCATCCCGCAGCTTCATTGAGAATAAGGAGATAAGCGTGCAATTCAGATTCAACGCCATAGAGAGGTGCATCGAAGAGGTTCTGAGCGGGAAAGATTCAACGCTCTATCTTGATGAGTCTCTCAGCCATGTTCTTGACCATAAGCTCTCTGATGTTGCTGAGCACGGCATAACCATATCGGTGAAAGAATGCATATGACACTTTGATCGGAGACAATCGGCAGGAGATATGATTTGGAGAAGAAGCATGCAGAAAACGAACGCCGAAACAATCCCTGAGGCAGATGTATGAAAGATGTCGTTCTTTCTTTGGCACAGATGCGTTCTGTCGTGGGGGACGTCCGGGGCAACTTTGAACGAATGAAATCCCTTACGGAAAGCGTCCTCGGCATCTCCGACATCATTTGTTTTCCTGAGGCGTGTCTTACCGGCTACGAAGCAGGGGACCCAGAGCCGTTCTGCATAGACCTGGAAGACGCAAGCATCTCAAGCGTATCCGAGCTTTCAAAAGAATGCGGCATGAACATCGTTTTTGGGTTCATGGAAAGGCGGAGGCCGCATCTGCATATGACCCAATCCATCTCAGACCGCAATGGGAACATACATGTGTATCGGAAGACGCACCTCGGCCGGAAAGAGCGTAAGAAGTTCGTTCCCGGAAATGAGATCCCGGTTTTTAAACTGCCAGAAGCGGCCGTCGGCATTCAGCTTTGCTGGGAATCCCACTTTCCGGATATTTCTACGAAGATGAGGAAAGACGGGGCGGATGTGATCCTGATCCCATATGCGTCGCCCAGTACGCCCCGCGACCGAAGGGAGATATGGATGAAACACCTTCCCGCCAGAGCTTATGATAACAGCGTATTTGTCGGTGCGGTGAACGCGGTCGGCGATAATAACAGAGGAGTTACTTTCGGAGGAGGCATAATGGTCTTTGACCCCAAAGGCAGTGTCCTGGCGGAACATTTCAGCAGAGGGGATTCTGTTGTGACGGTAGAATTGTCATCTGTCCTCCGCAGCAGTCTGGGTCAGGATGACAGCATGGGCAACACGGATTTCTTTCTGTACAGGCGCGACGATCTTTATTGATGAAAAAACCAATTACTTTTTGAGAATGCCGTTTGATGTGTTGGATGTATGTGCCAAACTATAATATGCAGAATGGTCATTGACCCCCTGGTGCCAGAATGAAAGGAAAACTATACGGGGTTAGTGTAGGTCCGGGCGATCCCGAACTACTGACCCTTAAGGCTAAAAGGATCATCGAAGAATGCGACGTCGTTGCGTATCCCGTCAGAGTGACCGGCGAACGCAGCGTTGCGCTTGGCATAATCGGAGGAACCGTTGATGTTTCTCGGAAGTGCATCCTGGAGCTCGTGTTCCGGATGTCCTCTGATAAAGAGATCAGGGCATTAGATTATGATGATGCAATAGCCAAGCTGACATCCGCGCTTGAAAAGGGGCATCGCGTATGCATGATAACACTCGGCGATGCGATGGTCTACAGTACATTCATGCGGGTAGGCAAGGAAATTGAGAACAGAGGTTATGAGATAGAAGTGATCCCCGGAGTGCCGTCATTCTGTGACGGGGCCGCAAGGGCGAAGATACCGCTGATGATAGGCACCGAAGGCCTTGCTGTTGTTTCAGCCGCAGAAGGATCGGATTTTTTCCGTACTGCCCTGAATGATTTTGATAATGTTGTGATAATGAAAGCCTACGGCTCAATGGAAAGGATATCTGAGGAAATAGAGAGCCTCGACAAGGCCCCGGATGTTTTCGTGGTAAGCAACATCGGCCTCGAAGATCAGTACGTAGGACCTCTGGACAAGAACAGGAAATATGGCTATTTCACCACGATCATAGTGAAAAAGACGAATGGAGACCGAGAGGCAGCTTTCAGAACAAGCATAAGCATGGGAGAGTGAGGCCATGTCCGGAAAATTATATGTTGTGGGGTTTGGACCCGGAAGCAAAGAGGACATGACCCTGAGGGCGGTCAATGCGATAGAGGGCGCCGATCTGATCATAGGTTACATAACGTACACGGACCTCCTCAGAGAATACTTCCCGGACAAAGAATACAAGGCGACCGGTATGATGAAAGAGATCGAGCGCTGCAAGATAGCCATTGAGGAGGCCGAGAAAGGCCAGACGGTCGCGATGGTAAGCAGCGGAGACTCAGGGATATACGGCATGGCCGGAATAATCTATCAAATGGCGGAAGAGATGAGATCCGATATCGAGATAGAAACGATACCCGGCGTGACCGCAGCATCATCAGCCGCATCGATACTGGGCGCGCCGTTGATGCACGACCTTGCGATCATAAGCCTCTCTGATCTTATGACCCCTATTGACCTGATCATGAAACGCATCGACCGGGCAAGCGAAGGTGATATGATAATCGCTCTGTATAACCCGAAGAGCAAGAAGCGTACAGACCATCTTCAAAAGGCGGCGGAGATTATTTGCAGATACCGTTCTCCAAATACTCCCGTGGGCATCGTGAGGAACGCCGGCAGAAAAGGTGAAAGCAAGGTCATTACAGAACTGGGCTCGATGGATTATGATGAAATAGATATGTTCTGCATTGTGATAATCGGCAATAGCCAGACGTATATTTCTAACGGAAGAATGATCACGCCGAGAGGTTATAGAATATAAGGGCGCATCAAAGGGTGTTTGAAACAATGAAAACTGATAAAAAGGAATGCGCCACGCCCGGCGATATATTTGTGCTGCTGATCGGACACGGGTCCAAGTTGCCGTACAACAGAGAAATGGCAGATATGCATGCAAGATTGCTGAGGGATAAAGGGTACAGGGTCTACATGGCGTTCAATGAGATAACTGACCCGAACATAGAAGATACGATGATGCTTATGATCAAAGACGGAGCCGAAGAGATAGTAGCACTGCCTCTTTTCATCGCGTCCGGTAAGCATACGGAGAAAGAGATACCTTTCAAACTTGGGATCCCGGAGGGATACGGGACAGGCAAGTCAACAAGATACGGCAGGGAGGTCACAATCCATTATAATGAACCTTTTGGCGATGACCCAGACGTTACACAGGTACTCTTCCAAAGGTTGAAAGAGACAGGCTGTTCCGATGATGCAGGGGTGCTGCTTGTTGCTCACGGTTCCTCGATGAGACATAATTCTGACCTTGCGAACGAGACATCCGACCGCCTCAGAGCGGCAGGCATCAGGAACGTGTTCGTGGGTTTCAATGAATACAACGAACCCACGATAGAGGATTCATATGCTAAGATAATAGACGCAGGGTGTGATGAGATCGTTGTACTTCCGATGTTTCTTGCTTCGGGCACTCATGTGAGCGAACAGATACCGGAGAAACTGGGCATACAGAGAGATCGTAACTTTGGGATCGTCAAAAAAGGAGACAGGAACATAGCCATATACTACGCAGAAACCCTCGGGCTCAATCGAGGTATGAACGATATCCTGGTTAAAAAGATCCAGAGATCAGGAGTGTAATGTTCAGGCAGGAACATCTCAGAGATGTTCTCATTCAATTTTTATGAGGTCTGCACAGGAGGCGTTTGTGTGCTGAAAGAAGAAAAACGGAACATTGTTTTTGTTATAATTTCGGCGGCGGCGCTTCTATTAAGTCTGTCCGGTGTCCTGAAAGATCCGCTGCCCTTTGACATTGCATGGGTGGCTATTGTGCTTTGCGGAGTCCCGATAGTGATAAGCTCCGCGACAGCTTTGATCAAAGAACACAACATCAAAGCCGATGTATTGGTCTCGATCGCGCTGATAGCGGCCGTCATCATCGGCGAATATTTCGCCGCGGGCGAGGTCGCTTTGATAATGGCGGTCGGCACGCTGCTCGAAGACGCGACAGCCCGCAAAGCAAGAAAGGGAATAGAGAAACTCATAAAACTTACGCCCAGAACAGCGAGGGTAAAGAGAAACGGCAAGGAAGAGATCATCCCGGCAGACGATTTGCGTGTGGACGATGTGATAGTTGTATTCGCCGGCGAAACCATTGCAGTGGACGGGATCATCGTTCTCGGCGAAACATCGGTCGACCAGTCGGTCATGATGGGCGAATCCATCCCCGCGGACAAAACCGTTGGCGATGTGGTGATAAGCGGAACGACCAATCTCTTCGGCACCTTTGAGATGCGGTCGACAAAGATCGGTAAAGACAGTTCGCTGCAAAGGATGATACAGCTTGCAGAAGAGGCGGACGCCAATAAAGCCCCCATTGTCAGGCTGGCGGACCGATGGGCAACATGGCTTGTTGTTGTAGCGCTCACTGTGGCAGGATTGACATGGATGCTCACCGGCGAATTGGTGCGCGGGGTCACAGTGCTTGTTGTTTTCTGCCCCTGCGCTTTCATCCTCGCAACGCCTACCGCGGTCATGGCATGCATAGCGAATGTAACGAGATTTGGCATCATTGTACGTTCCGGCGATGCCCTGCAGCGGTTTTCTCAGATCAGTAATGTTGCATTCGATAAGACGGGTACGCTTACACAAGGGAAGCCGGAAGTAATAGGGGTGAACAGTCTCGATCCCTCGTTTAGCAACGATGAACTGCTCAGGTTGGCTGCTTTGGCGGAACAGCGTTCCGAGCATCCGTTCGGGAAAGCTGTATTGAAGCATTATCTAAGCCACGGCGGCACACCGCAGGAGATACAAGACTTCGTGCTGTCAGCCGGCATGGGGGTCAGCGCAACAGTGGACGGTCACGCCGTCTCCGTCGGAAAAGCAGGTCATATCCGAAAAGAGAATATCTTCATTTCCGATACAGCATTACATATTGCGAGTGAATATCAAAACAGGGGTGCGACCATTATCTACGTTGGTGTGGACGGCAGACTGGCGGGAACGATCGCACTCGCGGATGTCTTGCGGAGTACGGCAAAACCCTTGATCGCGGAACTTAAGCGCATCGGCGTGCATCCTATTCTTTTGACAGGGGACAACAAAGCAACCGCGCAGTTCATCGCATCCGAGGCAGGCATCGAAGATGTAAGATCGGACATGCTGCCGGAAGATAAGATGAGAGTTATCAAAGAATACACAAGTGACGGAAAGAACATATGCATGATAGGCGACGGCATCAATGATTCGCTCGCATTAAGGTCTGCTTATGCAGGGATAGCAATGGGCGGAGTGGGCAGTGACATTGCCGTTGAAGCCGCGGACGCGGTGCTTGTGAGCGACAATATCGAAAAGATCCCCCACCTTTTCAAAATGGCAAAGAAAACCATGAGCAGGATAAGTTTCAACATTGCAGCCGCCATGGTTTGGAATGCATTTGCAGTAGCCTTTTCCGTGATGGGCATGCTTAACCCTGTGACCGCAGCATTAGTGCACAATATAGGTTCAGTTTTCGTTGTTGTAAGCTCTGTGCTGCTGATCTCTAATAAAGCCGATATGTGAGAAAACTGCCGCTGAGAAGAGTTTCCGCAATGCTCCGACCAGGACGCCAGGTCTGCGGGGAACATTCGCGGCACGCCTTTTTTCTTCAAGGTCAAACCATCATTTAAAACTGATTGGATTTATCGTCCAATATATTATTATAAAAGATTAACATTTAATTGGATGGCTAATCCAATGATGATGAACATGGCAAAAATGATCCCTTTATTTATGTCACCGGAAGACCTGAAGGTGCTTGTTGTGGGCGGAGGAAAAGTCGCACTTCGGAAATGCATCCACTTTGAGGGCGCAGAGATCACTGTGATCGCTGAAGAGACCGTACCGGGAATTGAGGATGTGGCCGCATCTGTGATAAGAAAAAGGACAACCTCATTGGAAATACGAGAAATGATGGATGAATTCGACATTGTGGTAGCGGCAACCGATGATATGACCTTGAACTCAGAGATAAAGGACGAAGCGCTGCGCCTGGGCCTCTTTGTCAATTCTGCGCACGGAGGAGGCAACATCACAATGCCGTCCACCCTAAGAAAGGAAAATTACACGGTATCAGTATCGACCGAGGGAAGGCTTCCCGCATTCCCTCCGTATGTGGTAAAAGAGCTAGAGACGTTCCTTGACGGAAGGTTCGACGCCATGTTCGATGTGCTGTATGAATCCAGAAAGATGTGTGCGGGGAAAGGGACTCAGGCGGAGCGCGCCGAGTTCCTGAGGAGAGTATCTCTCGACCCGGAAGTGGGCAGGTTGGTCAAAGCGAAGGATGTGGCATCGGCCATGGAGAGGGTCAGAACAATGGGAGTGCCGCAATGATCATCAGCCTGCATGTAACGCATTCTGAAGCAGGGGTCGAGGCAATGAGCGGGGTTGCGCAGAAAATGGAATCTAACATTGCCAAATACTTGCAGAATACAACATCCAAGAATGAATATGTGATCCTGAAAACATGCAACCGTTTCGAGATATATGTGGGAACGGATGATGTTGAACCCGTAAAAAAGGAGTTCGAGTCCTTCATTGAGAACACCGTACCAAATTCAAAGGAGCAGTGCACGCCCTTCATACGGCAGGAACAGGGGGCGGTCAGACATCTTTTCAGGGTGTCGTGCGGCCTGGACTCTCTCATCGTCGGAGAAGACCATATACAGGGACAGATCCGGGATGCATACACTCTGGCAAAAGAAGAGGGACATGTCTCCAAGCATATTTCCAAACTTTTTGACAGGGCCCTTTGGGTCGGTAAAAGGGTAAGGACAGAGACAAAGATAAGTTCTGGCTCAGTGTCGGTCGGGTCTGCGGCCGTGGAATTGGCGGTGCAGATGACCGGAGGATTGAGAGGCAAGACCATCACGATCTTCGGTTCAGGGAGCATGGCAGCAGCGATCGGAGAGAATCTTTTGGATAAAGATGTGCAGATAGCCATCGTCTCAGGCCGGACATACAACAGAGCTGTTGATCTGGCACATATGTTAGGAGGTACCGCCCTGAGTTTTGAGTGCCTTGCACTGGCGGCCTCAGAGAGCGATGTTCTGTTCGTCGCCACTTCTGCCCCGCATATAATAATCACTCCGGAGATGATCCGTTCCACAGGAGAAAGGAACAAGCCGCTGTATATTGTGGATGTGTCTGTTCCAAAGAATGTGGACGATGCCGTAGGAGATATCTTCGGCGTATCGCTGAAGGGAATGGACGGGCTTCAGGGAGTGGCAGCCGAGAATATACGGAGGAGGAGAGAAGGGATCTCCCAGGCTGAGCGCATCGTGGATGAAGAGGTTGCCAGGGTTGACTCCGAGCATTTGGAGGAAAAAGCGGACCATGTTATCGGGGAGATAAGCAGAAAAGCGGCCATAATAAGAGAAGAAGAGGTCTCCAGAGCAAGATGCAGGGCCGCATATGCTGATATCAATGAGGTGTTCGACGATCTGTCAAGAGCGATCGTTTCAAAAATACTTGCCGACACTTACAAAAAACTCAGAAGCTCTTCGGCCAATGGAGAAAGCGGCATCATAGATGCCGCGAAAGACCTTTTCGGGCTGGAGGCGAAATAATGTTCCCGGCGGACAGGATGAGGCGCGTGCGCCTGAACGAAAGAGTAAGAAACATGCTGACAGAGACCAGGCTGCATCCGGATGACCTCGTGCTTCCGCTGTTCTTTGATGAGACAATTGACAGCGTGAAATACGTTGACTCCATGCCGGGGGTCCCCACATATCCTCTGAGCAAAGCAGAGGAGGTCGCCGAGAGGCTTCACTCATCGGGGATCAATGCCGTCTTGCTTTTCGGAGTGCCGAAACATAAGGACGGCACAGGCTCCGGCGCGTATTCGGCAGACGGCGTGGTGCAGAATGCCGTAAGAAAAATACGGTCCTGCTCAGATCTGGTTGTCATCGCAGATCTCTGTATGTGCGAATATACGGACCATGGGCACTGCGGGATAATCACTGATGGAAAGGTGGACAATGACGCCACTCTCCCGTACTACGGAAAGATCGCAGGGTCTCTTGCGGAAGCGGGCGCCCACATGGTGGCCCCGAGCGGCATGATGGACGGTCAGGTATTGAGCATAAGGGAAGCGCTTGACGACGGTGGTCATGAAGAAGTTTCGATAATGGCGTACAGCGCAAAGTTCTGCAGTTCATTCTACGGTCCCTTCAGAGATATAGCGCATTCGGCCCCCTCCGCAGGAGGCAGGGAATCTTACCAGATGAATCCTGCAAACGGAAGAGAGGCAATGTCCGAGATAATCCTGGACATCCAGGAGGGAGCGGACATCATCATGGTGAAACCGGCGATGCCGTACCTCGATATCATAAGGCAGGCAAGAGATGAATTCAGCGTTCCAATAGCGGCGTACCAGGTCTCCGGAGAGTATGCAATGATAAAGGCAGCGGCCGCGAACGGATGGATAGACGAGCGCAGAGCAATGATGGAGTCCCTGACATCGATAAAAAGGGCCGGTGCCGATATACTGATATCATATTTTGCCGAAGAAGTTGTAAAGGAGCTGCGGCGATGAACAGAGGAACATCTCAGTGCAATTATCAGGAAATGAGAAAACTCACACCCGGCGGAGTATCCAGCCCTGTCAGGGCCTTTGAACCTCATCCTATTTTCATCAAAGAAGGAAAAGGATGCATGATGACCGATGTTGACGGAAACGAGTATGTGGATCTATGCATGGCATACGGGCCGCTGATACTCGGCCATTCCCATCCGTCCGTCGTGTCGGTGCTGGAACGACAGATCGGCAAAGGGACGGTCTTCGGCGCACCCTCTCCCGAAGAGAAGGACCTGATCGCAGAGATATCCAAAAGGGTCCCCTGCGCAGAGATGGTGCGTCTCGTCAACTCCGGGACCGAGGCCACGATGCACTCCATACGCCTTGCGAGAGGGTACACGGGCAAACGCGGCATCATAAAGATGAACGGGGGGTTCCACGGATCGCACGATGCGGTCCTGTCGGACAGTTCGCAGCCTCCGAAAAAGAACGGGATACTTCGAGAGACGGCGTCCTTCACGCACGTTGTCGAATACAACTCCGAAGAACAGCTGGCATCTGTCCTGGAAAAGAACGATGACGTAGCAGCCGTGATAATGGAGCCTGTGCTGGGCAATGTGGGAGTGGTCGCGCCGAAGAAGGATTATCTTGAAAATGTCAGGAAGATGACCCGGGAGAAAGAAGTATTGCTGATATTCGATGAGGTGATAACAGGATTCAGATTATCATCCGGAGGAGCACAGAAATTCTACAATGTGATCCCGGACATATGCACAATGGGCAAGATCATGGGCGGCGGCCTTCCGGCAGGAGCGTTGGCAGGACGCAAAGACATAATGCAGAATCTTGCTCCGGAAGGGCCTGTGTATCAGGCGGGCACGTTCTCCGGCAATCCGATGACGGCAGCCGCAGGAACGGCGGCGCTGAGAGAGATGACGGAAGAAAGATACACCGCGCTGAATAAAATGAGCTCGGAACTCATATCTTCCGTTTCGGATTCTCTGGAGGATAACAGGATATCCGCCGCACTGAATGCGGCAGGATCGATGTTCCAGATATTCTTTGATGTAAGCGCCGTGAACAACGGAACGGATGCGCAGAAATGCAATAGGGGAAAATATACAGACCTTTTCAGACGCATGCTTGACTCCGGAGTATACATGCCGCCGGCGGCTCTTGAGGTAAACTTTATGTCAACGGAGCACAGGTTGAAACTTCAAAAATTATCAGAGGAATTTGACAAAAACCTAAGGTGCATAGTATGATCATCGGCACAAGGGACAGCAGGCTGGCGCTTGCTCAAACAGACCTATTCGTCAAAACGGCTGCCGCGCACGTCCGTACGGAAATGAAGATAAAGAAAATAAAGACCGCAGGGGATACAGATCAGATATCCGACCTGAAAGACATGGGAGGGTACGGAGCTTTTGTCAGGGAATTGGACAGTGCCTTGATGGCAAGAGAGATAGACGTATCCGTGAACTCCATGAAAGATGTGCCAGTTCTCAGAGATCCCGGAATAATGATAGGTGCGGTCCTTCCGAGGGCTCCCTGCGAGGACGTGATCCTTCCCACCAAGCTTGACAAGCTTCCTTTCGGAGCGGTTGTAGGGTCATCATCGGTCAGAAGGTCCGTGATCATAAACCACATGCGCCCGGACATTGAGGTCAGAGGATTGCGCGGAAACATTGACACAAGACTCAGGAAGCTCGACAGCGGCGAATATGACGCGATCATCCTGGCAAAGGCCGGGCTTGAACGCCTGAATATCAGGAGGGAGATGCACACCCTCGATATGGATATGTTCGTACCCGCTCCGGCACAGGGCGCGATAGCGGTTGCCTGCAGGTCGTCCGATACAGAGACAATAGAGGTCCTCAAAAAGATCGACGACATCGACACAAGGATAGAAACACAGGCAGAGCGCGCCATAATGAAGATAATGGGCGGCATATGCTCGTCGCCGATCGGCATAAACGCAAAAAGAGAGAAGGACGAACTGAGGATAAGGGCGATCTTCTTCGACGGGACTGTACTCAGGAAATGCGACACCGTGATACCTGCAGACCATACTGTCTCCGACCTGGAAAAGATCGCCGCGGAACTGAAAGGGGTCTTATGATGAAAGGCAAGGTATATTTGGTAGGGGCGGGGCCCGGCGATACAGATCTGATAACCGTAAGAGGCCTGAACCTCCTGAGGACAGCTGACGTTGTGGTACATGATGCGCTGATTGACAGATCGATACTGATTGAATGCGGAAATGCGGAGATGATAGACGCAGGCAAGCGCGGCGGAGACCACACAATGAGCCAGAGCGAGATAAACAGCACTCTGGTAGAGCTCGCGAAAAAAGGCAATACCGTCGTCCGCCTGAAAGGAGGAGACCCGTTCCTTTTCGGAAGGGGGGCGGAAGAGGCTGCTGAACTCAGAAAAGCGGGGATAGAAGTGCATGTGGTCCCGGGGGTGTCATCATCGATATCCGTGCCGGAACTCGCGGGAATACCGCTGACGCACAGAGACCATGCGCCCATGGTAACCATCGTAACAGGTCATGAGAGATCGGACAGGGACGGCGACAGAGTGGACTGGAGAAAGTTAGCCTCGACGGGAGGAACGATAGTCATACTGATGGGCATGAGCAATTCAGAGTACATATCCAAAGAACTCATCGAGGGAGGAATGGACCCGGAGACTCCCGCAGCAGTGAATATTCGGGATAAGGGAAAGCAGAAAACGGAAACAGCATCGCTGAGTTCGTTGTCCTCAATGATATCAGAAAAGAAACTGAAAGCGCCGGGCGTGATCGTCATCGGCGGGGTAGTAAAGGAAAGAGGTACTTTGGGGGACCTCTATTGACGGTCATTGCGTTCACAAGGCCTGAAAGAAGGCTGCTGCAATCGGTATCCGCCGCAGAGGCTGCGGGATTCACGGTCATGGCGGCGCCGTCCCTTGAGATAATACCCTGCAGCATTCAGGATATGGAAAGTCTGTTCCGAACGATAAGGAACGGCGATGTTGTTATTTTCACTTCGGCCACATCGGCCGAGGAATGCGGAAGATCTCCTTTGTTCAAAGGTTCAATGGAAGGCGCGCATATAATCTCCATTGGACCGGGGACCGCAGAGGCCTTAGAACGACTGGGAGTTGCTACGGACGTTATGCCGTCGGAATACAGTTCAGAAGGCATAGTGGAGCGCCTGCGCGATACGGTAGC
>JAIRQG010000063.1 GCA_031256615.1 Candidatus Methanoplasma sp.
ACGGCTGCAAGTTCCGGTTCGAAGGCTCGGTCGGCGGTGCGATGCCTATAATAAATCTGTGCAGAGAGAACCTCGTCGGAGAGAAGATCTCCTCAGTGCGCGGGATACTGAACGGCACCTGCAACTTCATACTAAGCAAAATGGATAACGGACAGTCGTTCGAGCAGGTGCTCAAAGAGGCTCAGCAGATGGGCTATGCGGAGACCGACCCCACTAACGATATAGAGGGATATGACAGCGCATGCAAGGTCGTGATACTCGCAAATTCCCTCTTCGAAAGAAACGTGACGTTCTCGGATGTGAACATAACCGGAATATCATCAATAACAAGCGAGGCGATCTCATTGGCCGCCTCGAACAACATGGTAATAAGACTGATAGGCGAGGTATCACACGATAAACTCGAGGTCTCTCCCCGCCTTGTGCCGAGAGGCCATCCCCTGAGTATAACAGGCACCCTCAACGCTGCGCAGGTGGTCACCGATCTTGCCGGGCCGATAACCATCTCCGGCAGAGGCGCTGGCAGGATAGAGACTGCGTCCGCGATACTGAGCGACCTTGTCTCCATAATGGATGACCGGAAGGAGCGTGCAGGCAAATGCCGGACTCCGTGATGATCTACGACACAACACTCAGGGACGGCGCGCAAAGCGAGGGAGTGACATTCTCTCCCGAGGATTCGCTGGAGGTTCTGAAGAAATTAGACGAGTTCGGGATCGATTTCGTTGAGGGAGGATGGCCCGGATCCAATCCGAAGGTTGATGAGTTCTTCAAACTGACCGAGGATCTGGAACTTAAGCACGCTAAGCTTACCGCTTTCGGAAGCACCTGCAAACACGGTGTGCCCCCGGAGGAAGACAGCAACCTGAAGAGCCTAGCAGCCTGTCCGGCGGAATGGTGCTGCATATTCGGCAAAAGCTGGGACTTTCAGGTCACGAACGCATTGTGCATACCGCTCGAGGATAATCTGGATCTTATCAGGAACAGCATAAGGTTCCTTAAAGAATCTGGAAAGAGAGTGATGTTCGATGCGGAGCATTTCTTTGTTGGGTATCTTGCAAACAAAGACTACGCTCTGAGTTCTTTGAGGGCAGCTATCGAAGGCGGAGCGGAATGGCTTGTCCTGTGCGACACCAACGGAGGTGCCATGACGGAGGATGTGGCCTGCGCGGTGGAAGATGTCCTGCTTACGTTCTGTGTTCCGATCGGCGTGCACTGTCATAACGATGCGGACCTCGCGGTGGCGAATTCGCTTGCCGCCGTAGAGAGAGGCGCCACGATGGTCCAGGGCACCATAAACGGGATAGGGGAGAGATGCGGCAACGCGAATCTCTGCTCAGTAATGGCAAACCTTGAGCTCAAAATGGAATATGAGCTTAACATAAAAGATCTCAGCCAGCTTACGGCCCTTTCCACCTTCGTGTCGGAAACCGCCAATCTGGCTCCCAATCCCAGCCTGCCGTACGTCGGAGAGAAGGCTTTCGCCCATAAAGGCGGGATACACGTCTCGGCCATTGCAAAAGACCCGAGGACCTATGAGCACATCGAACCGGAGCTTGTCGGCAACAAACGCAGGATCCTGATATCGGATCTGGCCGGAAGGACCAGCGTATCGGAGAAACTGAAGGACTTCGGAATAGATGTCGGCTCGGAGGAGAGCCTGGCCATCTCCAACAGGATCAAGGTCCTGGAAGCACAGGGATATATGTTCGAAGGGGCCGACGCCAGCTTGGAGATCCTTGTCAGAAAGTTCAAAGGGGAGTTAAAGAGCCCCTTCAAGATCACAGGGTTCAGAGTATTCATTGACAATGTGGGGGACAAGCTCACTTCGGAGGCAAGCGTCAAGGTCATGGACTACAACGGGAACGATGAGCACACCGCGGCGAACGGCGACGGTCCTGTCAATGCTTTGGATAACGCTTTGAGGAAAGCGCTTTCCAGGCTGTTCCCGGTAACAGACCGCATAAGACTGGTAGATTACAAGGTCCGTGTCCTGGACGGGAAGTCCGCCACGGCAGCATCGGTCAGGGTCCTCATAAGATCAACTGACGGAAAGAACAGCTGGACAACCGTAGGGGTATCCGAAAACGTCATAGAGGCAAGCCTGTATGCGTTGGTCGACTCGATAGAATATGCTATCTACAAAAACAAATAAGGAAGTCAAAGAATGAACAGAGTAGTAGTGACGCTTGTGGGAAAGGACCACACCGGCATCATAGCCGCCGTATGCAGCTATTTCGCGGAGAATGACATCAACATCCTGGACATAAAACAGACCACCGTTCAGGAGTACATCAACATGATGATGATCGTTGACGTGGAAAAATGCACCATGCAGTTCTCCGACATTGTGAAAGGACTTGAAAAGGTCGGAGAGAACGTCAGCTGCATCATCAAGGCGCAGCATGCAGAGATATTCGATATGATGCATAGGATCTGAGGCATTCCCATGGTAGAACTCAATGAAGTGTTCGAAACCAGCACGATGATCCGCGATGAGAATCTCGACGTCAGGACCATCACTATGGGGATCGGCCTGCTCGACTGCTGCGATTCCGATCTGGATGCCCTTTGCGATAAGATATACAAAAAGATCACGACATCGGCAAAGGACCTTGTCAGAGTGGGAGACGAAATAGGTCTGGATTTCGGCATCCCGGTCATCAACAAAAGAGTGGCCGTCACGCCTGTCTCCATCATAGGAGCATCCGCATGCAAGACCTGCAAAGATTTCGTGAAGATAGCCGAGACCCTGGAAAAAGCCGCGTTGAGCACAGGTGTCAATTTCATAGGAGGGTACTCCGCACTCGTCCAGAAAGGCATGTCCGCCGCCGATAAGATGCTGATCGAGTCGATACCGTATGCTCTGTCCAGAACTGAGCACGTATGCGGTTCCGTCAGCCTTGCGTCCACAAAGACCGGCATAGATATGGACGCCGTTAAATTGATGGGCAGAGTGATAAAAGAGACCGCTGAGGCTACCAAGGACAGGGATTCGATCGGCTGCGCAAAGCTTGTGGTATTCTGCAACCCTGCGGACGACAATCCTTTCATGGCCGGAGCATTCCACGGAGTAACGGAAACGGACACTGTCATCAATGTGGGAGTTAGCGGGCCCGGCGTTGTGAAGAAAGCTGTATCAAGAGCAAAAGGAGAGAACTTCGAGGTCCTTTGCGAAACTATAAAAAAGACCGCATTCAAGGTCACCAGGGTCGGACAGCTGGTTGCAAAAGAAGCATCCAGGCGTCTCAACGTGCCATTCGGCATAGTGGATCTTTCCCTCGCTCCGACCCCGGCGGTCGGCGACAGCATCGCCGACATAATTCAGGAAATGGGCATGGAATGCGTCGGCGCTCCGGGAACGACCGCTGCCTTGGCCATACTCAACGATCAGGTGAAGAAGGGCGGCGTGATGGCGTCCTCTTACGTAGGAGGACTGAGCGGCGCGTTCATACCGGTGTCTGAGGACAGGTCCATGGCGCATGCGGCAGAGATCGGCGCCCTGAGCCTGGAAAAGCTTGAGGCGATGACCTGCGTATGCTCGGTAGGCCTTGATATGGTCCCAATCCCCGGAGATACAAGCGCGGAGACGATCTCAGGAATAATCGCGGATGAGATGGCAATAGGCATGATCAATCAGAAGACCACCGCCGTGAGGATAATTCCGGTCTGCGGCAAAAAGGCCGGAGACAGGGCGGAATTCGGCGGCCTTCTGGGCAGCTCTCCGATAATGCAGGTAAGCAAGTACGGGTGCAAGGATTTCATCGACCGCGGCGGAAGGATACCCGCTCCGATACACAGTTTCAAGAACTAATCTCGGCGTAATCTACCTATATTCGAAATGCAGTCGTGGGTCAGGGAAAATATGGCCAAAGAGAAATATTTGATAATACTGGCGGCCGCTGCCGGAGTTGTACTGTTCCTGATCGGTGCGTACTCTATCGGGTTCTGATCGGACAGCAGAGCAACGGAATGCGGACTGACGTTTCTTTATGATTTTGAACAAAGGCCGTTCCTACGAATTTGCAGGCATAATGCAATGCACCCAGAACATCATTTTGTAATAGAACGGAGCATCGAAAAGATGCGTGTATGAGTGTATGTCTCACTCTCCGATCTTTTATAACAAAAGACAGGTCGGAAGTGTACCGAAAGAGGTTTAAAAAAATCAGCTAGTTGCGCAAGGTGGGAGCAGAGGGATTTGAACCCCCGTCAGCGGGTTTCCACCACGGAGGGAGCTACCCTCCGCGAATTGTCGAGTCATCGCTCCAGTCAATCATCAACTGTCAGCAAGCTCTTCTAATCACGCTCGATAACTGGAGCCCGCCAGTCTGCCAGGTTAGCCTATACTCCCTTGGTATTACTGTCAGTATCACTTCTTGCGCAACTTCGCTGCTCTCTTTCTTCTTCTCATTTTCTTTTTGCGCCATTTCCAACGCTGGTTTCCGCGTTTCTTCCAGGCGCGTGAGCTTCTTTTCATGCTATTTCCTCTTCACGGATGTCCCATCGCCGCAACGATGCATCCTTTGGCGGGCCCGTCGGGACTTTCGGTCCCCCGTCAGGAACTTTCGAACCCGAGGCGTCTGGCTTAGAAGGCCAGCGCTATATCCTGGCTAAGCCACGGGCCCCGCCAACCTCCATCGACTACTATCATTTAAAGCTTTACATACATTTTCGCAGTCATTGACCGCCTGTTACAAGATCATACAGTGATCCGTAACCCATGAACATGAGTACCGATTCGACTATGCAGATCAGTGCCAGTATCAGCAGGAAAGGCCACCAGTTGAACAGCTTTCCAAACAGTTTGATGATCGCTTCCACAAAACTCATGATCATATATGCGAAGGCGCCCACCACAAACGCCGCTATCACTCTCGGCCAGCCTTCGGCGATGAAGTTCAATTCCGTTCCGGCAAGTCCGCCCAGGAATATGTAGACGAGCACCATCACCAGCAGTGCTCCGATAACTGCGAAATGGACGTCGCGGAATGGCCTTATCACAAGCGTGAACCCCATCACCGCTATCACGACGGCAACGAACATCTCCCAATCGGCATATGACGATACACTTAGAATTATCATCAAAACACCGAACAACACTCCGATGGCCATTGATGCTTTGTATTTCATCGATGCGCCGTCTTTGATGTATGCGTATACGATCAGCAACGCTATCATCCCCCCTACCAGAAGAATTATCTCAGGAATATGCGTGCTGAAGAAATCCATTACCGCTTCTGTTTCCATGGCCCATAATATTCTTTGAACATTAATATAATAATCAGGGAACAAACCTGCCCAGTCCATGCGGATGCTGCCCGACAGCGGTCACATTGACTGCAGATCATCCAGTTTTATGTATCTGCCGCGGAGCAGCCTTGCTAGTTTCAC
>JAIRQG010000033.1 GCA_031256615.1 Candidatus Methanoplasma sp.
AAGACTCGCCTTTGTTCAATCGCGAGCAGCCGCATTCAGCCTACCGATGAAATAACCAGGGCATTCGAAAATAAGAACTACATCTGTCAGAGTCATCTCTTCTGCGCATTAGGGACCTGAACGCTTTGCGTCTGAACCGCAACCAACATAATGCTGCCCGAAGGAGCCAACAAATCCTGCGACGATCTTTGTCGAGGAACTCGCCGAAAGCCCCGTAATGTGCCTTCTCTGTGCAATGAGACGGCTACTGCGGATCATGCCTTCTTTTCTTTGGCCCCTGTGTCAGAGAATCTCCTCAGAAGCAGTATGCATATCAGCGAGGCTATGCAAGTCACGGCACAGATCGTGAAAGACAGCGTATAATCGCCGTCCGACGCTATCTCGGTTGATACCAAGGGAAAGATCAGCGCAGATGCTCCGAAACCGATCATCACAAACCCGTAATTGCTCCCCATGTTCTTAGTGCCAAAGTGATCGGATGTTACCGTTGCGTATATCCCTGCGGCACCGCCGAAGCCGAACGCGATCAATCCGATGCAAATAACGAACAATATGTCCTCAGCGAACATGGCAAGTATGATGCCGATGAATGTGAGCCCCACCATTACAAACATCGAGGCCATTCTCCCGATGCGGTCAGACATCCATGTCAGGAGCAGCCTTCCGGATGCGCTGCAGATTCCGGTGATCATAACGCCCATGACGGCCAATGACTCCGAGAGTCCCCTCTCCTCTCCAAGGCTCATAAAGAGAGGATTCAGTATGAAGTATGCAGGCAGTATCAGGAAGAGGGAGAAAGTGATCAGATAGAACGATCTTGTTCTCAGCATTTCTTTTGTTGTGTATTGCTTCTGGTTGTTTGCCGGCGGCGCCTTTGCGATAACGTAGTCCTTCGGAGGACTGCTGATGAACAGAGATGCCGCGATGCATATGCAAAGGAATGCTGCGCCGAAGATCATGAAAGTAGAGGCTACGCCAACGCCTGACAAAAGGGCGTTGGCCAGCGGCGCGAACAAGACCAGCGAGAAGCCGAAGGCGCCCACCATCAGGCCCGTAGCGAACCCCCGTCTGTCGTAGAACCATTTCTGTGTCGTGGATACAGTGCATGTGTAAAGAGTGCCCACTCCGAATCCTCCGATTATTCCGTATGTCAAATAGATGAGGTACGGGTAGTCGGATGAGATCAAGGACGAGAGAAGGATGCCAACGGACATGGTCAAACTTCCGATGATGCACATCTTCTTTGGTCCGACCTTATCCATAAGACGCCCGCCGATCAGGATTCCGGCAACGAACGCCACGAGCATAAAGGATGCGGTCAGAGCAGAGGCGGCAGATGTCCAACCCAGATGGTCCGCAACCGGAGTCTTGAACACGCTCCACATATATATTATTCCGGCGCAGAACTGCAGTATTACGCCGGCAATCAGCACCACATACCGATTATGAATTGCTCCAGGCATTCGATCTTCTCCTATCCGGCTGTACTACGCAAAATGTATATGAGAATTTATACAAAACCAGTATATATTTTGTAAAAAAGTAAAGAAAAAAGGGTTTTGAAGAGGCTCAGGAGCCTCTTGAAATGGAGTTTGCTATGTCCGCCGTCTCAGCCAGTTCAGCAGCGGCCGCTTTGTCGGCCCTTGCGAGTCTGTCCTTGATCTCCGCTTCTTTCGGTATGGGGCCGAGTATGTCATCCACATCTCCGAACACTTTCTCAATGTCCTTGATCGAAGAAACAGGCCTGTCTGGGACATTCGACGCGCTGCCTACATATTCTGATATTCCTTCCATAAGTCTTGTGACCTCCATGGGGAAGAATATCTTGGACGATTGGCCTTGGCCGACACTCTTCATTGTTTCCATGGAAAGCACCGAAAGGGCCTTTGAATCCAATGCGGCTGCGCCGACAGACATGATCCTCAGCCTCTGTGCTTCTCCCTGGCTTTCAAGTATCAGAGCGACCTTCTTACCCTCGGCCTCAAGCACCATGGACTGCTGAAGACCTTCGGCCTCCAGTATCCTTGATTTCTTTTTGCCTTCTGCCTCGAGGATGGCGGCACGCTTGAGACCGTCTGCCTGAAGGATCGCAGCACGCCTTCTTCTCTCGGCGGATGTCTGCTCTTCCATTGAGTCCTTGACCTTTCTTGCAGGGTCAACCTCTCTGATCTCCACGCTCTCGACTTTCACTCCCCACTTGTCCGTGTTCTCATCGAGTATGTCTCTGAGCTGAGTGTTGATCTTCTCTCTGTTGGAAAGAATGCTGTCCAGTTCCATCTCTCCGATGATCGATCTCAGCGTGGTCTGTGCAAGGTTCATAGTGGCAAATCTGTAATCAACTATCTCGAAGAACGCATTGCGGGGATCTGTGACCTTGATGTAGACAATGGCATCGACACCCACCGGAGAGTTATCCTTTGTGATGACCTCCTGCCTCGGAACATCCAATACCTGGGTACGCAGATCGACTTTCACAACATAATTGATCATAGGGCAGACAAAGTTCAGTCCCTGGTTGAGGATCCTGATGAACTTTCCGAGCCTCATGTAGATTCCTTGTTCATAAGGCTGAATGATCTTTACGCCACTCATCATTATGGCAATAATGGCAACGACGATCACAATCACCAGCCCATAAATCCAATCTTCCATAATTTCACCTAAACGTATATAGTAAAGTAAATATAAAACAGATTTGGAGCATTCACGAATTTTTCTGTCTGACCTTCACATGGACGCCTTCTGCGTCATAAACGACAACTTCTGTCCCGGCTACGATCAGGTCTTCCGATGTTGCGCTCCAGCTGTCTGAACCGATCTTGACCTTACCCTTGAGGTTTCCGGGTTTCACGTCAGTTACCACTAATCCTTCTCTCCCTATCAGAGAGCTTGCCACCGTTGTCGTAGGAGGCTCTGGTTTGGCCAGTATCTGATAGCCCTTGAAAGTGATGGCGGTGACTACAAATGTGACAACGATGGCTGCCAATACCAGCAGATACCATTTGTCGAGGATCCCGTCGACGAAGTAGATAAGCAGCCCCATCACTACGAGGACTGCCCCCGGCACTACAGCAAAGAATCCTGGTGTCAGAGCCTCTATGATCAATAAAACAAGTCCAAGTATCATGAGGATTATTGCTATCGTTATCGGATCCATGTCCAGGCAATGGAATATGAGACTATAAAACTGTTGAAAGGGCTGAATGAAACGATGCGTTTCGGACACGCCATGTCACAAGAGAACATACTCCCCGAGTCTCATAATTTCACTTTATTGCTGAATATGTGTTCGTATCAGAGAAGGGAAGTCAGCGCTTACCAAACATGGCCTCTGATGTGCTGGACATATACTTTAACTGATAGAGTGGCCATACACAAAGGTGGGTCTTATGGGTAACACAGATGATGTGTTCAAAAGCGAAGGTGCAAGACAAGTCATACAGTATATCAGGGAAAAGTATCAGGACGAACTTCAATTCCTATGGGAACGGTTTCCTAAAAACGCAGTTTTTATCCGGCATGACAATGACAAATGGTATGCGGCACTGTTGGTTCTGCAAAAGAAAAAATTGGGAGTGGACAGTGATGAAGTGGTCGACATTATCAACTTGCGGATGTGGCCGGAGGACATAGGCGCTTTGGTAGATGGAAAACGCTATTTTCCGGGGTTTCATATGAATAAAAAATACTGGATCACAATTTGCCTTGACGGCACTGTTCCCATAGAAGAGATCTTTGTCAGAGTAGACAAGAGCTTTGCGCTTTCCTTGAGATAATATGCATTCTTACGACGACCATGCCGTGGAAACATCACATCTGCTGATATGCTCAAACCCTGGTCGTCGGAGGAATTGACAGAATATCAAGCACATCAGGTCGATTTTATTGGAATATAGGGGCTGGAACAACGAGTTTTGAACACGCCATATGAGAAGAGTGGTGGACAGGGCGAGATTCGAACTCGCGGCTTCTGCCTTGCGAAGGCAGCGATCTACCGGGCTGATCTACCTGCCCATTTGGGTAGATGTTCATTGTCACATTGGATATAAAGTTTTCATATATGGATCGGGAGAACGAGGGCATTTACTTATGAAAAGAAGCCGGTTCATGTTCTGGAGCGTTGGGAAATTTACAAAGCGCCAATATGTCAAAGCTGCGGAATGCCGCTGGAAAACAATGAGATGAAAGGCACGAACAGTGACGGAAGCAGGTCCGGCGACTATTGTTTATATTGCTTTGCGAACGGTGCTTTCACAAAAGAAATGACGATGGAAGAGATGATCAGTTTGAACATCCAATATCTTGATGAGTGGATGGAGAGCACCGGCGTCAAGATGACAGAGGAGGAAGCGGCCGAACAGCTGAGGCAGTTCCTGCCGACACTGAAAAGATGGAGATGCTGAGCGTACCGGAAAGGATGCATCAGCAATATCAGTATCCTGAATCCTTCAGTATCCGCGCCGCGTTGAGAAAACCGCTTTCGCACAAACAGAGCAGAGGTCATTCTGTGTCTTCATCTTTCACATACTGTGTGGCCCAGCCCATCGCCGCCGCAATGGGTATGAAGATGAGATACGCCCAACTGTTGTTGACGGAGTATGTCGCTATGAATAACGCCACACCGACAACGGCGCCGATGATCACGCCGTATTTCATGTTGGCCTTTTTCTTCTCGGAGACCATTGTCACACCTTGCGCCCGAGTATCTCTTCGGCGGCGGAGACCATCTTGTCCACAATCGCCCCCGAATCGCCGGTGTAATTCGCAGGATCCATGATCGAAGCGAGCTCATCACAGGATATGATGCTCTTCACATCATCGCTTCTCCTCAGGGCATCCTCCAGACAGATGTTCTCCTTTATGGCCGTCATGGATGTTGTCCTGAGGATCTCGTGGGCGTCCTGCCTGCCGATGCCTTTCTCTACAAGCCTCATCATCACCGGTTCGGCCATGATGAGGCCGCGGGACATCTCGATGTTCTTCAGCATAGCGCCGGCGTTTACCTCCAATCCGGAGAATACTTTGGTCATCCTCAGGATCATTTCGTCCAGAAGCGTGAACGCATGAGGGATCGTGAACCTCTCCGCGGAGGAGTTCGAAAGGTCCCTCTCGTGCCAAAGCACCTGGTTCTCAAAGGTGGGTACGACAAATCCCCGTACGACCCTGGCCAATCCGGAAATGTTCTCCGAGTCGGTGGGGTTCCTTTTCTGGGCCATGGTCGAACTTCCGACCTGTTTGCTCGTATCGAAGGATTCGGACACCTCTCCGATCTCCGACCTCTGCAGGTTCCTTATCTCCGTGGCGTATCTCTCGAGGGATGTGGCGATGTTCGCCATGAAACATATCAGTTCGGTGTATCTGTCGCGTCCGACGACCTGCGTCGCAGCCGGCTCATATGTGAGGCAAAGGTCCTGCATCACGAGCCTCTGGACCGTGCTGAAGTTCTTTCCGAAGGCGGCTCCGGTACCGACCGCGCCCGCCATCTTTCCGGCGCATGCGCGAGGCATGATCTCCAACAGCCTTTCTTTGTGTCTGAGCACCTCCGCGATGTATCCCGCCATCTTGAAGCCGAACGTGATCGGGATCGCGAATTGCGCGTGCGTCCTCCCTACCTCCAGCGTATCCCTCTCTCTTTTGGCGATCTTCGCCAGCGAATACAATAATTCGTCCAGATCATCATCTATCAAAAAGAGTGCGTCCTTGATCTGGAGAGCTGCGGCGGTATCGATGATATCATTGGACGTTGCCCCGAGGTGGATGTGTTTTCCCGCATCCCCTTTGCATTGTTCCGTCATCGCTTTGATCATCGCCATGGTGTCATGGTTGGTCTCTTTTTCGATCTCTTTGATCCTTTCAACTTTGACAACACCGGGCGACGCTACTCTTGCGATCTCCTCAGCATCGCTTTTGCTGATCGTGCCTGCTGCTGCATGCGCCTTTGCCAGCGCCGCTTCAACTTTCATCTGGTATAGGAAACGGCCTTCTTCGGAGAAGATGGTCTTCATATCACCGCGGCCGTACCTGTAGTCAAGAGGACAAATGGAGCCTTCCATATTCTATCAGACGTTGGATTGAATGAAGTTATATATAATATGTGCAAAGGAAGAATGCTGCGATACGATCCGCGGGCGTGTTCGCAGTGATCCGCGTAACATCTGTTCAGACGAGATTTTTTCTTCAAGAACGTGCACTCTTGCCGGCACAGTGGAATCCCACCTCTCGCACATATTGCAATGGTTCATGTCGCGGCACCAACAGCATTAAAATCAAGAGCAAGGGGATACAAACACCCCGGAAGCCTAATCTCGATGCGCTATTTGGTAAGCGCTCAGGAGAAGACCGACCTGTACGGACGAGGTATGTGATCTATCCCCTGTTCCGGGCGTCGCCCGGAACCATTTTCACTCAGATCGGACTGGAATCTATAGTATTAAAAATTTATATATCTTTTTGTGCAATACTGCTACATGTCTGTTTTCGACTTTGACGAGGAAGATTTGCCTTTCTACTACGACATAGTTGATTATTGGATAGAAAAAGCAGACAGATTTGTGCTTGTAACTCCTTTCGTACCTTACGATCTGCCTTCGGATGCCGAATGTGAAGGTCTCAGCGAAGAAGAATCAGATGAAGCTTTATCACGCCTATATAATTAGTTGCTTGGGCACATGGAATCCTCGTGGTATAGTGTTTATGAAGAAGAGACCTCCCTCACCTTTGAAGAGTTCATCAAAAAAATAGAGAAAGAACGCGAAGAAATCATTTCCGCCTCAAAATCAATTGATGATATAATGAGCCGATACAGCGAAATTTTGTCAGATGATTTATCTTCTGGGCTTAGACATATTTATAGTGACCAAAGTTTTTTTGCAGAGATATTATTTTGGCATGTTTATTTAAAAAAACAGACAGAAAAACGAGACATATTGTCTGAACTGAAAAGATCTGAAAACTTATTATTACTGAAAAATCACATCGACTCCGAGCTTTCACATTCATGGTATGGCACCACTTCAAGTCAATTGATGATTGTTCATAGTTTCAAGTGCAACGTAGAGACAAAACAATGGCTGAAAAATAAAAAAGGCTTTCTAGACCTAGGGCCATTTGAAGATCTGGCTTTCTACAAAGGCGACGAGTGTATGATGGGATCATGCACACATGAGAGAATGATTTTGTAACTACAGCCTTGTCAGAAGAATTGGGACGGCTGTTCCTGGTGTTGTCGGGATCGGAGAACATATCGTCATACAAGAAAGAACGCCGCCACAAGGGCGGACCGTTGTCTTCGATGTTGTATCCATGTTCCTGCTGTACCCTCTTATGGAATGCAGGGAACAGACCTATCGGGGAATAACCATGAACATAACCGCCGAGGAGGCATTCAAGTATCCGTTCCGATCTGTCAATTCCGGTTACGAAGTTTTCAAATTAGATAAGCATCACGAAATTGTAGAAAGTCTTATAAATGATACCTTTTATATAGCGCCTAAAAGTGGGTCATACTTATGCATATGACCAAGTCGAACGAACGAGTGATGTTTATGGATGAATTTGTGGAGGAAACACAGCAAGTAGATTCTCAGGAAGCACAGGAGTCGATATCAGAGAATGTCGACGCTCTTGAAGAACAGGAATCGAAGATCGAAGAGTCATCTGAGGAAGAAAAGCAGATGTCCCCAGAAGAACTGGTCGATCTTGAACAAAAACGCAGCATACTTAACAATGATGCGGAAAGACACAGGCGTCTTAGGGACGAACTGAACAACCAGACCAAAGAATGGAAAGCGAAGAGGGACGCTCTCAACACCCAGGTCCGCGAGCTTGTGGACGAGGCAGGTAAATGCAGAGAAGAACGCGACTCTTTCAACCAGAAGGTAAGAGAGACCAAGGTCA
>JAIRQG010000073.1 GCA_031256615.1 Candidatus Methanoplasma sp.
GTCCATATACGCTATGCCGAGGAACAGCTGGGCATCGCTTATTCCCGCTTCTGCGCCTTTTTTGGAGTATTCCACGGCTGTATGTTTGTCCATTCCGGTGTATTCATGCGACATGAACATTTTCACAAGCAGCGTCATCGCATCCGGCTGTCCTTTCTCGCTTGCTGATTCGAGCAGTTCGTATCCTTTGCTTATATCCTGCTCAACGCCGAGGCCGAAAAGATATGCCATCCCCATGGCATACAATCCGTCCGGATCGCCCGCCTCGACCATTCTCATTACCTCATCGATGCTTGCTTCGATCGTTCTGTCATCCGTCTCAAAGACAAAATCTTTATTTTTTTTCGGCACGGGTGTGGATTGTCTGATGCTCATATATCATTTCACTTCGAGCCTGTCCGCAGAGACCTGAGATATCTTTCCGCTTCTTCATATCTTGGGTATTTTCTTTCATCTGCTCTGAATTTTTTCGAGTGCGGCCTCTTTCCCGGCCGGTATCCTTGCGCCAAATGCAGAGACTCATGATACACAACATAATCCAAAACGAACTCCGGCACCGAGTCGTCATCCAGCACGCAGGATATGCCTATCACTCTCATCATCGGCGAACAGAACCCGAGCTTTCTCACATTAGGTATCTTTGTCCATGAGAAGAATGAATTCTCAATGCCGTCCGGGACCAGAAGCCCGCGATCAAGGATCCTGTTCAAAGATTCGGTCAGATCCCGTTCGTTGCCTTCCGGGGATCCTGTAAGATTCCTGCTTCTTCTGAGGTAGATCTTTCGCTTGCTGCTGATATATTCATCGGATTTTACCCAATCCAAGTATGTTTTGCCGTATGCGGGCCTCCTGCCGGCGATGGTGCCTACAACGGTCTGTGAAAAATCCGTTATGACGTCGCAGGGCGCATCGATGAGGTAGTCGGAGATCATGATGTCGACACTGTCGCCGGATCTTTTCCAAGAAGCTTGGAACTCTTTCGTGCCGCAAAATGATGCCGTTCTCAGTTCCAGGCCGTGGCCGGAAACGATCGGAGAGATGATCTCAAACAGTCTTTCGTTGCTTTTCATGTTCCCATCCCTGCGGTTCCAGCAATGTGTCTTTTTGTTTCTGTTTCATCTGCATTGAATGTTCAGATTTGAGATTCTTTGTGTTATCATAATCTCTTCTTGTGTGGTACATCATTGTGGATACAGTAGACGGCGTGGGCGTGAATATCTGGACCTGTTCCGGGTTGGTCTTCAGCTCCCTGTGAACGAATCTGTTAAGCTCCTCCATATCCTCCTGATAGCAGCCGGGGTGCGCAGCCATCAGATAATAAGTGAGGAATTGGTTCATTCCCTGTTTGGTGTTGGAGTCATCGAACATCTTTTTGAATTTGATCAGCACGTCCGGGCCGGGTTTGCACATTAGTTCCAGAACATGCGGGACTGTATGTTCCGGGGCGACCTTCAACTGTCCGGAGACATGGTTTCCGACCAGCTGATCGACATATTCTTTTCCTCTGACACGGTCCGAAACAACCATATCGTACCTTATCCCGGAGGTGACCATGACCTTTTTTACCCCAGGCACGGAGGAGAGCTTCTTCAGCAGAGATATCTGTTTGGAGTGATCGATCGCCAGATAAGAGCACGGTTTCGGATAGAGGCATTTTTTGTCTGTACATGCTCCCTTCACGAGCTTTTTCGAACATTCTATTCCGTACATGTTCGCGGTGGGCCCTCCCACATCATAGATGATGCCGTTGAACCTGGGCCTGGAGGCGATAAGTTTTGCTTCCGATATGATGGAATCTTCCGATCGGGATATAACGGTCCTGCCCTGATGGACCGATATGGCGCAGAACGAACACCCGCCGTAGCATCCCCTGTGAGAAGTGATGGAGTTCTTTATAGTCTCCATCGCTTTGACCTCTCCGCCTTTGAGGTAATACGGGTGGACCGCATTCTCATAATCCAAAGAATGGACGCGGTCCAGTTCTTCAGTTGTCAGGATCCTCTGCGGAGAGTTTTGTACAAGATACCTGTCCCCGTGCTTCTGATATATGCCTTTTGATGTGACTGGGTCATTGCTCTCGTAAAATATCCTGAAAGCTTTTATGAAATGATCTTTATCGCTTTCACAGGCCTCATACGACGGAATTCTGGTATAGCCTTTAGGGGGTTCCTTCCCTATCCTGCAGATCCCCTTTATGTCTGCCGTATCCTTTCCGTCCCTCATCCTGTTTGCAAGTTCCAGATTCGACAGTTCTGCCATGCCGTATGTAATGAGGTCCGCTTTGGAATCGAAGAGGATGCTCCTTCTGACGGAGTCCGACCACGCGTCATAATGTGCGACCCTTCTGAGGCTGGCCTCTATCCCGCCGAGGACGATCGGCTTGCCTTTGATGTGCTTCTTTATAAGATTGGTGTATGCGATGCAGGCACGGTCCGGGCGGCGGTCGTTGATCCCCCCGGGAGTGAAATCATCGTCCTTTCTTCTTTTATTCGTCGGGGTATAGTTAGCGACCATCGAATCCATCGCCCCGGCAGAGACGCTCCAGAAAAGCTTCGGCTCTCCCAGCCTTGCTATGTCATTCTCAGAATCTATATCCGGTTGGGAAATGATACCGACCTTGAACCCGTGATCAATGAGCCAGTGGCCTATTATCGATGCCCCGTTGTAGTAAGAATCCACGTACGTATCGCCGGAAACGATGATAACATCGAGACCGTCCCAACCTCTTTTCTTTGCTTCTTCGAGAGTGGCCGGTATGAACATCTATTCCCTCAGTAGTAATATTCAACGAGATAATCATCCATGAAGTATCCGTTCCCGATGTCCACCTTTTCTGCTCCGGCAACGATGAAACCTTTGTGTTTGTAGAACTCGATCGACGGAAGGTTGTTCCTGTTGACGCGGAGGTATGCCTTTTTCACATTTCTTGCCTTCCCTTCTTCCAAGATCTCGTCCATAGCTTTGGAACCCAGCCCTTTACCGCGAAAGTCCTTGTGGACATACAGTTTGCTCATGAAAAGCAGGTCGCCTTCCTGCCTGATGGAAAGATATCCCACTTTAACGTCGCCGTGCATTATGAACGAATAAAGATACCCGTCTTGGATCTGCTTTTCGATGGCCTCTTTTGTTTGGAACGTCCTCAGTATGTATTCGATGTCATCTCCGGTTATGAAACCGCCGTAGTAATCCGTCCAGATGTCCCATGCCATCTCTGACAGTTCCTTCGCATCGGCTGTGCTGCAGTATTTCATTCTCATCCCTTCTTTCTGACCTGTTCTGCCAGTTCGCAGAGCCCTTCTTCAAAGTCGACCCCGAACCTGACATCTGCGCCCGAGGCCCTTGTTCTGACAATGCACTCCGCAGTGAACTTCACCGCCAGATCATTTGCTTTTTTCAGGTCTGACTCATTCATGAGCGCAGAGACCACGACCGACCCGAAGACATCGCCGGTACCATGATAGTAACCCGGAACCAATTCATGGAAAGAATACGATATCTCTCCGGTCTTCACGTCATATGCTGCGGCGCCAAGATGCTTTTCGTCGAAGAACACGCCGGTCAGAACGATCTTCTTTGAACATATCTTTCCGAGTCTTTTCAGCAATCCTTCGATGTATTCTTCGGAATACGGTCCTTTGATGTATTCTTCTTCAAGGAGCAGGACCGCTTCTGTGATGTTCGGGACAATGACGTCTGCCTTTTTGCAGAGCTTTCTCATCCCTTTTGGGAAGTTCTTATCGAAAATAGGGTACAATTCCCCGTTGTCTGCCATGACGGGATCCACGACTATAATGGTGTACTTTCCTCTCAGCTCATCAAATATCTTCGAAACGATGTCGATCTGCTCAAAGGAGCCGAGGAATCCGGTGTAGACGGAATCGAAACGGAGGCCTAAGGTCTTCCAGTGTTCCAGTATTGGGATCAGGTCGTCGGTGAGGTCCCTGTAGGTGTATCCCGTGAATCCTCCGGTATGCGTTGAAAGAACGGCGGTAGGCATCACTGTGCACTCTACTCCCGTTGAGGATATTATCGGAAGGGCGGCAGTAAGCGAACACCTCCCGAAACAGGATATGTCATGTATGGCAAGGACTCTCTTTTGGGCCATGTGAATCCCTTAGGGAGGGGATGATAATAATATGTTGCGCAAGTTCTTCGGTGAAGTGTATGGAATGAATATGTCAGACGAGAGTGTTAAAGCACGTTGTGCCATTATCATGCCACATTTTGGACATATTATTTGGC
>JAIRQG010000111.1 GCA_031256615.1 Candidatus Methanoplasma sp.
AGCACCCGTATTCGTCCCTCAGGATACTGCAGCAGCCGACTATCGCCTTAGCTTTCTGTTTCGGGAATCCCGCCGGGTGCACCAGCGATGCCACATCATCCGGGTCGGCCTCAGCCAGATCTTCTATCGAATTATATTTTCTGAAAAGGTTATCGGATGCTTTCCTTGTGTTGTCGTCTCTTGTTCTTTGGGAGAGGATCGTTGCCATCAGCACATGGAATGGGTCCGGCTCCCACTCCGGATTCAGGCCTTCCGACGACCTTCCCGGATATGCTCCTCTGCCGTGTTCCTTTGCGAGTACGTCCAATATCCTGGATATGTCCTTTTTAGCCATGCTATTGCCTCTTCTGCGGTGTGAAATGATCCTGTGACCAATATATTGTTATTCTTTTTGGATCTCATCGCCAGATCCATGGCGTCTGAAACGTTTTCGCAGACGGTCGTCTCCCGGAATCTTTTGCAGAATATCTCCCTGAGCACATCTGGGTCTGCAGACCGTTCTGTTCCGAGAGGGGAAACAAATACTCTGCGGGAGATCTTAGAGAGGCTCTCTGCCATTGTCTGTGCGTCTTTATCCTTCAGCATCCCGATCACGATATCGACCTCGCCGTAAAGCTTGGCAACGTCATCGGCAAGTGCTTTGGAGCCGGCAGCCGTGTGTGTAACATCCAATATTATCGGCAGCCCGCCGATCTTCTCAAGTCTGCAGGGCCATCTGACATTTCTAAGACCTTTTTTTACGTTGCATCTCAGGCATTGGCCGTATATCTTCAGCTGAGATACAGCTTCGATCGCCATTGAGGCGTTATCCGCCTGACGGCTGCTGGGTATCGACACGCGGTATCCCTCCTCTTTGTAAAGGAAGTCCACTCCGTTCTCGTCCGCTGCGGTGACGCATATGTCAGAAGGGTCTATGCGTATGATGGGCGCGTTCCTCTCTTCGGCGACCCTCTTCAGAACGCCGAATGCGGGCTCTTTGTTCAGTGTGATGCACGGTACGCCGGGTTTTATTATTCCCGCTTTCTCGAATGCTATCTTCTCTATCGTATCCCCGAGGTATTCCGTATGGTCCATGCTGATGTTGCCGATCACGCACACTTCCGGAATGATCACATTGGTGGAGTCCAGCCTTCCTCCCATCCCCACTTCCATGACGGCATATTCGACGCCTTGGTTCCTGAAGTGCAGGAACGCCATTGCCGTCATCACTTCGAAGTATGTCGGGATCTTTCCGTCGGCTTCCATCTCTCCGACGCATCTTTTAACCGCTGTTAACAGCTGTTTTGCCTCGGCGTCCGTGATCTTCTCTCCGTTCACGGCGATGCGCTCGCTGAAGTCCTCGATGTGAGGCGATGTGTACAAACCGGTCTTAATGCCGGACGAGATCAGCACGGATGCCGCGCATGAGGAAATAGATCCTTTCCCGTCGGTTCCCGCGACATGTATGTACTTCATGGAAAGGTGTGGATCACCGAGCCTTCTGAGCAGGTCCTTTGTGTTCTCAAGGTCCAGTTTTATCCCCTGCGCGGTGAACGAGAGCAGCCAGGACGGCACATCGTCTTTCATCGCCCGACCTCTCTGCAGAGCATCTCGATCAAACAGGCATATGTCACGTTCCGGTCTCTGCATATCTTTTTTATCAGGGCCATCGTGCCTGAGCCGTATTGGGCCGCTTTCTTCTCTTTTGCGGATATGTTAGGGTATCCCGCCAGGTCGGAAACCTCTCTGAGAACTCTTTTCCTCGATGCGGGGTCGTCGGCAGGGGCAATAGCACCAAGTTCCAAGCCGTTTACGGCCTCGATCACTTTTTCGTCCAAATAAGGATAATGCATCTTCTTTCCGAAATGTTCCGCGACCTTTTTCTCATGCGGCAATGTGTGCTCGAAGAGTTTCCTCATGTCCTCGGCCCTTTTTTCTTTGAGGTCGTTCTCATTCAGGCCGATGTATTTGGAATAGCCTGCGAACAGCTCATCCGCGCCCTGACCGGTGATGACATCCCATTCTGCGCAGTTTTTGCATACGAAGAACAGCGGGACCTCAAAAGACAGAGTGACCGGATCCTTGGTGCCGGTGATTAGTATCATCTCTTTCAGACCTTTTAGGACATCATCCTCTGTTATCGGTATGCAGATCAGCCGCATGCCGAACTCTTCGGCGGAAGATCCCGCCTCTCTGATATCATGCGAGCCCTCAGACCCCACTGTGTAAAGGGTCGTTCCTTCCGCATACTCTTTCGCGGCGGCGGCGATGATCCCGGAATCCAACCCTCCGGAGAAAGCGACGGCAGCGTTTTTACCGGACACGGCCTCACGCACCGCACCGTCCAAAGCCTTCCTCAGTGACCCTAGATCGCTGGTCATCGGTCGGCATAACCGCTGTTCAGAGATAAATGAGATGGCATATTGACCGCTGCTTAGGCACACTGCGGCACATATGATGTTTTATTAATATGAATCATGATTAGCACGCATGGATGGCGTAACGCGCATCGGTGTCTCACTCGAACCTGAACTTTTAAAGGACTTTGATAAAGTAATTTCAAAGAAAGGATACGTCAGCAGGTCGGAAGCGATAAGAGATCTTGTGCGCGATTCTCTCGCCGAGAACGAATGGAAGAACGAAAAGGACTTCATGTGCGGCGTGATCGTAATGATCTACGACCACCACACGACAGGCATAGGTGAGAAGCTGACAGAGATGCAGCACGGCAGGATGCAGAACATAAACACGTCCATACATGTGCATCTTAACCACGACAAATGCATGGAGGTCCTGATCGTCGAAGGGGAACTCGGACAGCTGAAAGCGCTCGCCAACGAGATCTCTTCGATAAAAGGCGTTCTCAGATGCAAGCTTACCATGGCATCGCAGACCACGGGACACATGCATCATATCGGCGTAAGACAGTGATATGAAGGATTTCTGGCTTCCCAACGGTTAAATAATCCTTATGTTGTCGCTTGAGTGAAATGAGAAAACTGATCATCACGGAGAAGGCCAACGCCGCAAGAAGGATCTCCACCATATTATCCGACGGAAAATCACAATCCGAATCCGGAAGGGACGTCACTGTAATAAGATTCGAGGCGGAAGGGGATGAATATACTGTTGTGAGCCTCAGAGGCCATATTTTGGAGCTTGATTATCCCGATGAATACAATGACTGGGGGAGTGTTCCCCCCGTAGACATGGTATACGCCGAACCCGTGAAGAAAGTAAAAGTAAAGTCAATACTCAACAAGATCGCCGATCTTGTGAAAACGGCTGACGAGATCATCATAGCCACCGACTTTGACAGAGAAGGGGAGCTTATCGGCATGGAGACCGTTACGGCCGTGAACGCCGACCTGTCAAGGGTGAAACGCGCAAAGTTCAGCGCATTGACCAAAGGAGAGGTGGAAAGGGCCTTTTCAGAACTTACCATGCCCGACAGAAGACTGGCGGATGCCGCCGAGGCAAGACAGATCATCGATCTTTCATGGGGAGCCGTCCTCACAAGGCTTGTATCCCTTTCATCCGGACAGGTGGGAAAGAATTTCATGTCGGTGGGGAGGGTACAGAGTCCCACGCTCAAGCTGCTGGTGGACCGCCACGAAGAGATAGAGAACTTCGTCCCCGTTCCGTTCTGGAACGTCATAGGCAAATTCGGAATGCTGGCCTTTAAGGGGGAACATGAAAAGAACCCCTTCTGGGACAAAGAGGAGGCGGAAAAAGTAATGTCCGCCATCTCTGGTGCCGATAAAGGCAAGATAACAGCATATAAGGTCTCATCCAAAGAAGAATTCCGCCCTGCTCCGTTCGATACGACCATGATGCAGGTGGAGGCGAACAAGATAGGTATACCGCCCACCGCGGCAATGAAACTCGCGGAGGACCTTTACACAGGAGGGTATATCTCATACCCCCGTACCGAGAACACGGAGTATCCCAAGAGCCTAAGCATAAAAGGGGTTTTGGAGAGACTCAGGGACTCGGAATTCAAAGAAGAGGTGGAGGAGATCCTCAGCCAAGAGAGGATAGTGCCTTCCCGAGGCAAGAAGAGGACCACCGACCATCCGCCTATCTACCCGACGGCAGGCGCCAGTTCAGATAAGATGAAGGGCGATAAATGGAAACTCTACGAACTTATAGTAAGGAGGTTCCTGGCGACGGTAGGCCCCAATGCGGTGGCCGAGGAGACGGACTGCAGCATCAATGTCAAAGGAGAGATCTTCAAAGCCGGCGGCTATATCCAAAAAGAGCTGGGCTGGAAGAAATATTATAAGAAATATCTTAAGATCACGGAAACCCGCATACCTAAGCTGAACATCGGCGATGAGGTAGACATAAGGTCCAAGAGCCTTGAGGAATCCGAGACAAAACCGCCGTTCAGATATAATCAGGGTTCGCTCATCCAGGAGATGGACAGGCTGCAGCTGGGAACAAAGAGCACCCGGCACGAGATCATAGGCAAACTGTTCTCAAGAAATTATGTCGAAGGGAATTACCTGACGCCTACCGCCAGCGGCACCGCTCTTACGAAGTCCCTGGAAAAACACGGCGGCGGCATAACAGAGCCGGAGATGACGTCCAGATTGGAGTCCGATATGCTTGAGATCAGCGAGGGCAACAGCACGCTGGTGGAAGTCGTAAAAGAATCACAGAACATGCTCTTCGAGGTAGCAAAGAAGATATCTTTGGAGAAGGAGCAATTCGGCGATGATATCAAGACCGCCCTGAGATCGCAGCAGTTCATAGGGATATGTCCCACATGCGGGAAGAACCTTACAATAAAGAAATCAAAGAACGGGAAATTCATCGGATGCGACGGTTATCCCGAATGTGCTAAAGCATATCCTCTTCCGAACGGCGCGATGATACAGACCGTGGAATCGATATGTCCGGAATGCAGCCTTGCGCAGCTTAAGATCATCAGGAAAGGCATGCCTCCATCCATACAGTGCATAGACCCGAAATGCAAAAGCAACGCCGACAGGAACAATCTCGGCAAATGCCCCGCATGCGGCGGGGGGACCATAAGGATAACATTCTCCAAAGCCGGAAAACGCTTCGCCGGCTGCTCCGAATGGCCGAGGTGCACGCAGACATACCCACTCAGGCCGAGAGGTACGATAACCTCTGCAGGTGAACAGTGCGGAGTGTGCGGTTCTCCCGTTGTGGAGTTCAACACCCATAAAGAGTGCATCAATCCCGACTGCGATACCCGCGGCGGAACGCGCAAGACTGTTTCCAAAAAGGCCGACGGTAAGAAGGCCTCCCCCGCAAAAGAGAAGGCGGCCGGAAAGACCAAAGAGAAAACCGCACGGCGGTCATGAGGGCTGTATAAAGCTTTGCCTTGATGCATACGAAAATGACGATTCGTAATATTTCTATGCGTATATATATTATCTATATACTGGGTCTTCTTCAGGCAAGAGGTCACCGGCGCAACATGCGTTCAAAAAATCAATTTCCTTCGAAATTCTCACGTTTCTGCAAGCGGTGCATTCAATGTCTTTTTTAAGTGATTTTTTGAGATGCATCTCTTTCCTGTCAAGGTCGACGATTTTCCCGCAAGCGCAGTAAATCTTAACAAGGGATCTTGGGCTGACTTTATCCAGCGTTCGAATATAGGTTCCCTCCTGGGAAATATTCTCATTAGGCATATAGTCGCAATCCACGGTAACCCACTCCTGTTGTATGATGTCGGGAACGCTACAAATCCCATCTAATGTGCGAACGACAAACGGCATCTTGGCAATACTTGAGAAAGCATATAAGCTTTCTGTTAGCAACTTTTTTTTAGTTGGTGAATCATTCAAAAAATAATAAAAATGTAGATTGTTCTAGAAAAGGCTTATATATGACATATTATAGATTTTTTATAAAGATATTTTTAATTCTCTTTACTCTATGAAGTTCTTTAGTTGTTCCAGTACGAACTCCCGAATCTCTATAGGCGTTCTTTCTTTGCCGATCCTCACGCCGTTCCGGAGCACTTCCGTCTCGATCATCGCCATTTCGCAGCCGCATTTGCACTTTATCAGGTCGTCTCTCCTCAGGGACGCACCCATCTCAAAACAATGCGGGCATCTGTATGTGAACTTCCTTCCGCCGAATTTTCCCCTTTTCGATATAGGCTGACCGTCTTTTTCAACGATATCCATGGAAAGATCCAACGTAGGCGCGTTGCTGATCGATGTGCCGACCCCGAATCCCGACACGGAGGTATTAACTATTTCGGCAATAGAAGACTCATCCAATCCTCCGGAGACTATTATATCGACGTCATTATGGCCGTTCATGTCAAGCTCCCACCTGATCTCGTTGATAAGTTCTTTGAAGTTGCCTCTTCTGGAGCCGGGCGTATCCAGCCTGACGCCTTTCAGGTCCTTAACGGAACGGCACGCCTCCAATGCGGCGGCCCTCTCGTCGGAGAATGTGTCGATGAGCATTATCCTCGGGACCTCTTTCTCTATGACCCTGTCAAATGCCTTGAAAGCGGCGTCGTTGCTTCCCATCAGGAGCATGAGTGTGTGAGGGACGGTCCCGACAGGTTCTTGGCCTATTATGTCTCCTCCTATCTTTGACGATACCGCGTCGCATCCTCCGATGAAGGAGGACCGGTCCAACACTCCTGCTATGGCAGGATGCATCCTTCTGTTGCCGAACGCGAGGACGGTCTTTTCCTTCGCTGCAAGTTTTGTGCGCGCAGCGGCGGTGGCGATCCCCGAGGGTTGGCAAAGCATTCCGAGTATGGCGGTCTCCATTATGCCGAAGTCCGTGTAAGCGCCGAAGATGTTCATCAAAGGTATGCGCACGCTGTCTGCGGTCCTTGTTCTGAAAACGGTACCTTCCGGAACCGCGGATATTGACACAGGGAGGCCCTCCATAAGTCTTATGACCTCTTCAAGCCCGCAGAACACGCCCCACTTCCAGCCTCTGGGCAGAGAGCTCCCGGTTATTTCCGCGCATACTCTCGTTTCAGCCAGTCCCGATGCTTCGAGGATCTTCTTTGTTCTTTCAAAATAAATGTCCATCGTGCATCCTTCGCGCACGTCCTTCTCATCCGCTATGAACAAATTTTCCATGTGATCACAATCTGAATATCTTCTTTCCCGGGAAGACCGCCTTAGAACCCAGTTCCTCCTCTATCCTGAGCAGTCTGTTGTATTTGGCCGTGCGTTCCCCTCTCGCCGGAGCGCCGGTCTTTATCTCTCCGACCCCCCAGCCTACGGAAAGGTCGGCAATGGTGGTATCCTCCGTCTCCCCCGACCTGTGGGAGACCACGACGTTGTATCCGTTGTCCAGGCTCATCTGCGCCGCATCCGCCGATTCCGTGACGGTGCCTATCTGGTTGACCTTAAGGAGCAGCGCATTCGCCGCCCCCATCTCAATGCCTTTGCACAAACGCCTGGTGTTCGTAACGAAGATATCATCGCCTACGATCTGCACTTTGTTCCCTATCATGGATGTCAGTTCGGCGGTCGTATCGAAATCATCTTCGAAGAAAGGGTCCTCAACGCTTATCAGCGGGAACTTCTCGGTCAGCGATGCGTAGTGGTCTGCCAATTCCCCGGACGTCAGTTTCATCCCGTCCACATCGTAGATCCCATTGTCATAGAATTCGGAAGACGCCGCGTCTATGGCTAAGAACACATCCTTCCCCGGCGAGTAACCCGCCCCGGACACTGCGGTCATGATCGTTTCCAATGCTTCTTCCACAGTTCTTAACGGAGGGGCGAACCCCCCTTCATCGCCGATGTTTATCGACCCGGTGCCGTACCTTTTCTTCAGTATCGTTTTCAGTTCCATGTATATCTCGGAGGACATCCTAAGACATTCGGAGAACGATCCCGCGCCTGCTGGAATGATCATGCACTCTTGTATCTTGAGGTCCCCGCCGGCATGTTTTCCGCCGTTAATGATATTGAACATAGGCACGGGGAGTGTGACGTGATCGTTCCCCACGTGCTCGTATACCTCTTTGCCGAGGGCATAGGCGCCGGCCTTTACTGCCGCCAGAGACACGGCGACCGTCGCATTGCCTCCGAGCCTTGTTTTATTGTCGGTGCCGTCCAGATCTATAAGGGCGTAATCGATCGTCCTCTGATCCGTGGGGTCCATCCCGACCAGCATTTTTGACATCTCTTTCTTTATGTTATCAACGGCCTTAAGGACGCCCTTCCCCCCGTATCTCTTTCCTCCGTCCCTCAGCTCGTGAGCCTCCCACGTGCCGGTGGATGCTCCGGAGGGAGCTATCGCGGTTATTCTCTTTCCATCTACGGTGAGCTCTGCTTCAACGGTAGGGTTCCCCCTTGAGTCCAGAACCTCTCTTGCCCATACCTTTTCGATTTTCATGTTCATTCTCCGCTTAGGTCGTGATATATCATGTGGTTTAGTAATATCTCTTTGTCTTTTGTAGTGAATCCTGTCGGGTCGACTGACACAAGGAATGTTGTATCCTTGCCGTATTTTTTGGTGACCAGCTGGTGTACCGCTGTGAGCGCCGAACTCATGCCGTTCCTGTCGATAATATTGTTCAGGTCGTCAAAAGCAATGACCGGCTTTCCGTTTTTCATGATGAACTCGTCGATGCGCTCGATCATCGTTCCGAGCCCGTAAATATTGAAGTGGCCGCCGAGCAGTTTAATGCTCATCGATAGGGATTCGATGTTCTTGCTCCTGAACCTTTCTATTATTGTTTTTTTCTTCTTGGTGGTTATGATAAGCACATTATAGCCTTCGTCATCGAACATTGATATCAGGCCGTGGACGGCGTTCGAACTTCGTTGGAAGAGAACATACGAACTGCCGAACGACACTCCCTTTTCCGCAAGGGTCTTGCTCGGCGGCGTCTGACCTGTTTCGACCGGCTTTGCGGCTATGCTCGCTTGTTCTTCCGTCTCAGTTTCTTTGACCTTTGCCGTGTTAATGCTTTCCAGAATATCTTGTGATGTGAAAGGTTTCTCTATGCGGCATCTGACCATGGAGATGTCCTGAGGGACCTGTCTGCCCCAGCTCCTGATCACCACAACGGGGATGTTGATCGGCGGTTCGCTGTTCTGCATCTTGTCCAAAAACGCAAGCCCCTGCCCGTTCGGCATGTCGATGTCCAAAATGATAATGTCAGGATGGAAAGTACCGATGGATGATAACGCCGCGTCGGCTGACGGCACCGCCTCGGCAGTGTGGCCGGCATCAGAGACGACCTCTGTCAGGATCTCCCGAAGGGCAATATTGTCATCTGCGACCAGAATCCTCATATTTCACACTTCCGAATGCTAAGCAATACCTAAACTGCCCTTGAGGTATATTAAAGAAATGAACAGCGTCATTTCCCGGAAGGCAATCGGTCCACCGGAAAAAGCATGATCACTGCTTTCTGCTCTCTTTGGCCTTGGGCCTGAGGTTGCTGTATCCGCATTTGCGGCACTTGTCCGCTTTTTTGGGATTCGTCGCATAACAATTCATGCAGACGGATTTTTCAAGCAGCCTGTGCTCAGCTTCTTTAAAGCGTGCCATTTATTAATTCCTCTGGCGAGTCCATTATTGAGGTATTATTTATAGGATTCGTCGTTGCCGCCGAAGAATGCTCTCTGCTGAATAAAATCCCTGATAACATCCTCTGTCGTCTGTCCCATCATCTCATGCGTGACGAAATCAGGGGAAAGGAAATCAACGAGGAGTTTGCATCCAGCGTTCGAGAACGGCCTGTGCTGATCTATCTTCTTAATGTGTGGGTATATCCTTGCGATCGTGTCCTTCATCTTCTCCCCCGGGGGCCTTTCCTCAGGCTCAAAGGTGTTCCTGTATTCCGCGCTGGTGCTGACATGCAGATGCACAGTGCCTATCCGCTCCTTCATCTCATCCGGATACCTGCCGAATATCCCCAACAGCCGGTCTATGCACGTCTGCTCGTCATAAGCGTCCGGGAGCGTGTTCATAAGGTGCCCCGTGTCAAGACAGAGCCCCCAATTGTCGAACTCAAGGTGCGAATCCAAATACTTGTACTCCCACGGATCAAGCAGCCTCAGCCCGGGCCACCACAGGTTCTCGAATGCCAGTTTGAAAGGGGGCTCGCCGCCCTTCAGGCCGGAGACGGTCTGGTTCATCATGTCGCAGAACACTCCGAGCACGGTCCTGCTGTTGTCATCCTGTTCCCTGTGCATAGCCGTGTCCAGATTCGTGCTGCCGGCGTGAAAGACGCCGTATGCCGGATCTATCTCCGACGCGAACATGATGGCCGCCCTGATATTGCTCAGGATCTCTTCTCTATCCCTTCCGAACGTTATGTATTTCACGTCGTCCTCGTTGAACTCATCCGGGTCCGCGCGCCCTGTCCATCCGCTGTACCAGTCGACCGCAAAAGGAAGATGGACGCCCTGCGAGATGCCTTTGTAGAAAGAAGGGATCCCCTCAAACAAAGTGATCAATTCCACGCCGTCGCATCCGATGTCCTTCAGGCCTTCTCCGTTAAGGGGAAGGTCCTCAAGAGGCTGAAACGCACAGTAGCTGAGCAGATGCTTCATGGACGTTCCCGATGATCATAAAAGATTTCAGAGGAGTTCGAACGCTGCATTGATTGCTGCCTCTATCGCAAGGATCTTCGTATCAGCGCTTCCAACGATGATGACATCGCTCTGCGTGATGCCCGTTTCCTTACGGATGCTCTGCGCAAGTACCGGGTTCCTCTCATCTATGTTCCAGTCCGGAGGTATCAGCAGGATCCCGTCCCTGATGACGACGGTGGTGCATCCTGTGGCCCCGACCTTTATGCCCGCATCTCTCTGCTGCATCCCGTTGTAGATCTTGTCGGACACACCAAGCACCAGAACGCTTTGGGAAAATTCTCCCACGGTCGATTCTCCGAGATCAACGTCCACGACCTTTATTGGGATCTTGGAAAGGAATGCGTGGCCTGTTTTTGTTATTGTTATCCCGGTCTGCTTAACGGTGACGAAATCCCATTCTTTCAGCGTATCGATTATACGCCTCATGCTTCCTTCTCCGATGCCGACCATTTCGGCAAGCTTCTTCCGGCCTACCCTTCTGCAGTCCGACAGAAGGTGAAGTGCCCAGTATATGTTCGCATCAGAGAACCTGAACATCGGTCCGAATTGCGGAACTTCCATTATTTTCATTACTACCTCCAAAGCGGTCGGGATCAGAACGTCCTGACCTTTCCTTCGATGATGAGCTCCGTAACTTTATCTATGTTCTCCAGCCAATCCTCTGCGATGGCCGCTGCCTCCGATTTCCATTTCGGGAGCTTGGGGTCCGAGTTGGCGTTTGCAGATATGATATCGACAGACGCGGTCAGAGGCTCGGAGACAGGCTTTCCTATCTGGGAAAGGAGCCTTACGTGCACTTCGGCACCTCCTCCGATACTCTTTGCGACGTCATCGGCAATGAGTTTGGTCATTATGTTGTATATTTTGCCTATGTGGGTGATGGGGTTCTTTCCGGATGTGGCCTCCATTGACATCGGCCGGTATGGAGTTATCAGACCGTTGCATCTGTTCCCTCTTCCCACGGATCCGTCATCCCCCATCTCCTGGGACATTCCTGTGCATGTAAGGTAGAAGACCTTTCTCTTGTAATCGTCACCGGTGTTAACGAAAAGGCTGACGTCGATATTCCGCGAGCCCACGATCTTCAGCGCGTTATCCAGGACCGAGTTGTAAAGCTGCTCGACCGCGGATTTGTACTCCGTCGCATCGCTGATGTATTTGTCTATCATCGCGCAAGCTACCGTCATAGTAACTTTGTTGCCGATCCTTGATGCCATAACCTTGACATCCTGTCCGCTTTCCGGGAGCTTCTTCTTAAGCTTGCCGTTTATGTATTCTTCGGTTTTCAGGACCAGTGTGTCCGTTATGGAGTACGGTGCATATCCTACGCCGAAGGACGTGTCGTTCGCCAAATGGCCGGATGCTTTGTAAACGCCTGTGAGGTCGTCCGACCCCATCCCGAGCCTGGCATCCAGTATGACCTCCGAATTCACATCCAGGTTGGGGAATGTCTTGTCCAGATATTTCCTTGCGGCAGCGAGGGCCGTAGGTTTGCAGGGGAGGGACTTTTCGTCCTTGCCCACTGAGATATGAGTGGTCGCGCGTCCCACTAAGAGAATATACGACGGGTCTATGATCGTGCCGCCTCCGAATCTGGGGGCTGCATGACCCGCAGCTATCTGAGTTTCGTCTGTGTTATGATGGAGTACATGTCCGTATTCTTTGATGTACATCCTGCAAAGAGCTTTACTCACTTCTTCCGCGAGCGCGTCTGCAACACTGTCCGGATGCCCTATTCCTTTTCTTTCTACAATCTCAATATTCCTTTCCGGCAGAGGCATCTCATCGATGCCAGTCACGTGGATGTTCTTCTTGGCCATTTTCGTTCCTTCCCGGTGCACCACAAAATTGGTTTAATGGCTATGTTATTCTTTACTTGTTAATAAAGATGTTCGGCATTACAGCCAAAGCAGGCCTTCTCAAATCTTTCTGATGCTGTTTTTCGAGACAGTGTACATGTCCATATCGTTCGGCACGATCGAATTCTCAAAAACAGCTTTAGCTTCTTCTTCAATGAGTCCTTTGTTCTCATATCTGTTGCTTATGTGAATAAGGAACAATACTCCGCACCCGCACTCTTTGGCCGCTTCCGCGGCCTGGACCGATGTGGAATGTTTGTGCTCTGAGGCGAGTTTAGGCTCATTGCCCGAAAAGGTGGACTCGTGTATGAGCACGTCCGCTCCGGCCGCGGCCTCCGATAATTCCCTGCACGGGACAGTATCCCCCGAATAGACAAGGGTGCCGCCGGGTCTCGGAGGCCCCATAACCATATCGGGGGTCACATTCCCCACGGCCTTGCCCTTCTGCAGACTGGAGAAATCCGGCCCGGGACTCAGACCGAGCTCCGCTGCCTTCTTCGTATCGAACTTGCCGTTCAGGTCATTCTCTGATAATTTGTAGCCCAGAGAGGATGCGGTATGGTCTGTTTTGAAAGCGGACACCGCGAATCCGTCGAACTCCGCTCTGCCGCCGGGTTCAAGATCGATAATGTCAAGCTCATATCCGATCTCCCCCTCGCAGGCGGAAAGGATCGCTTTGAGACAGTTCGACAGCCCTTCCGGCCCGCAGACAGTGATTTTCTCTTTCCTCCCGGAAAGCCCCATCGTCTGAAGCAGCCCCGGAAGTCCGAGGAAATGATCGCCGTGCATATGCGTGATGAAGATCCCTTTAACTTTCATGAATGAGAAAGGAGATATCATCATCTGCCGCTGTGTCCCCTCCCCGCAGTCGAAAAGCACCACCTCCGTGCCGCAGCGGACCGCAATGCACGGCATGGCCCTTTCCCTTGACGGGATGCTTGCCCCGGTGCCTAAGAACAGGATGTCCAACATAGGTACCTGCTCAATAATACTGGTCAAGTTCTCTGCTGGTCTTCGTTTCCTTCTTGAAGGTTTTGTAATGATCTTTGCAAAGGTGCGCGCTTCTCACTCCCTGATCCTTGAGTTTCAGCGACGACTTCGAGAACTGTTTGAGGCCTATCGACCTCTCCGCTTCTTTGTCGCAACCGGCCACGTCGCAGATCTTTGCCGTTTTCTCC
>JAIRQG010000131.1 GCA_031256615.1 Candidatus Methanoplasma sp.
CAGGGAACAGTTTTCCGGATCCTACGATGTACGCCATCGGCGAGTAGGTGTATTTCTCATTGAATATGTCTGCCTCTTTGGCAACGGCTTCGTTCGTTGTGTCATAAAGTTTACCGCTCTCTGCCAAATATGCTTTGTAATCGAGGCGGATCATCTTTTTAGCGTCATTGTCTGCCATTTTCAATCACCGAGATCGATGTCTCTCGATCCAATATAAGGCGCGATTATCTAATAGGTTTTAAAAGTGTCGGTCATTTTCTATCCCTTATGTTTGTGCTGGGCATGAAAAGTAATAAAAAGAATGCCAACATACATCTGACCCAAGCCACCTTTGCATAGCCCGGTAGTGCGGCTGACTTGTAATCAGCAGGTCCGGAGTTCGAATCTCCGAGGTGGCTCCACTTTCTTATATTTTGTTAAAATAATCTAAAGAACAAGTATGCTGAAATTTCATCAGCATTCGTTGGATCTTTGTGTCCTTTCAGATACTTTTCGTTAGGTTCTTGCAGTATATCGGCAAAATATTCATTAGGTTTTTGCAAGCCAGACTTAAATAATATAAACTGCACACAAAACACATGCGCAGATTGTGCTACGACCGGCTGACCGACTATCTAAAAACTCAGACATTCCTCAGGTAACTTACAATAATAAAGTATTGTAATTTACAGTAACATATTACTGTCATTTACAGTAATGAAATACTGTTATTTACGGTAACAAAAAACCTTGATGTATAGACTTTCCATATGTCTGGAACAGTTTCGCTTAAGCATTCATGCAGACCTTTCAATCCTTGATTATTGTCTCTGCGGATTGTATGCATTTGGTCAGCACCGAATACGCATTGATCATGTCCCTCTCCCCGACTATGAAGATCGTATCTGTGTGGCAGCTGACAGTCTCCTCTATGTTTATGCCTGCGTCGGAGAGGTTTGTTATGAGATATGCTATCACGCCGCTTGTGTCAACTATCTTCTCCGGGGATTTGACAGCTATCTCCACAAGATTCTCTCTTATCTTGATGATATTGAATCTTCCGACGGTATCTACGATCCTTTCCCTCAGCATGCTGTCCGCGATGATCGTCACAGCGGATGCCGACTGGACGCACTGCATTATGGAGTTCTCATTCCAGAGGTCTTTGAAGAGATTGTCCATTTTGTGAAGGACGGTCCAGTCGTTCTTTGCAGTCACGATGCAGGTCTTGGTCCTCATCTCAAGCCTGCTGTCCTTGAGTATCCTCAGTATGCTCAGCTCGTGGTCGCTTGTGGTGTTCAGCCTGCCCGCATAGCGGCGGCAGGCTATCATCACTGCCTCTTCGTTATCCACATCCAGATCCTTCATTATCATTCTGGCCAGAGAAGAATAGTTGATCAGTCCTTTAGCTATGCAGTCTTTCACGCTCGGGTGCGCATCGATGTATGCTCTGGTCCTTTCTGCGAGGCTTTCTTTGGATACACTGTTGGACATGTTACTGAGTATGCTCTTTGAGTATATATGTCCTGTTCCGAACAATAATTATAAAAATTGTTTTAAAAGATGCATTCGTGTCTGGTCTCAGATAACTTTCTTGAAAGCTGACATGAATATATCTTTCTGTTCTGCGCTCAGTATCAGAGGCGGGATCAGGCGCAGCACGCTGCCGTGGCAGATGTTTACCAGTATCCCTTTCTCCAGCATCGATCTGCGGACCGCGTCGGCCGTTTCTTTGGAATCAAGCTCAACGCCGATGATGAATCCGGAGCCGCGGACATCCTTGATCTTCTCGGATCCCACTGCTTTCAGTTCGTTCATCCACTTCTTTCCGAGATCGCGTGCGTTCTCGACGAGATGTTCTTCCTTGATTATGTCCAGCACCGTGCATGCGGATCTTGTGACAAGGGGATTCCCTCCGAATGTCGTCCCGTGGGTGCCGGGGGTCATCACTTTCGATATCTCGTCAGTGGTCACAACCGCTCCTATCGGCACTCCGCCGCCGAGGCCTTTCGCCAGCGTCATTATGTCCGGGACCACTCTGTGGTTGTCTATGCCGAACCACTTGCCGGTGCGCCCGATGCCTGTTTGAACCTCATCGACGACCATCAGCGTTCCGTTGTCCGAACACAGATCGCGGACGCCCTTGAAGAACTCCGTGCTTGCGGGGACCACTCCTCCCTCGCCCTGAATGGGCTCTACCAAGAGGGCCGCCGTATCTTTATTCATTATTTCTTTGACAGACTCCAGGTTCCCGAACTCATAGTAGCGGAACGCGTTGCTTATCAGCGGTTCAAAGGACTCCTGGTACTTCGTTTGGCCGGTAGCCCCCAGTGAGGCGGATGTGCGGCCGTGGAATCCGTTGCTTGCGGACATTATCTTACCGCGCTTTGTGTAACGGACCGCTAACTTCATCGCTCCTTCGTTGGCCTCCGCGCCGCTGTTGACGAAGAGAGAACGCTTCAGGCCGCCGGGGGCGACCGATGCCACCTTCTCTCCGAGCTCGGCCTGTTCGCCCACAAAATAGAGATTGGAGACGTGCACCATCTTGGAGACCTGTTCCTGCATGGCCTTGACCCATTTCGGATGCGCATATCCGATCGAGTTCACGGCTATGCCTGCCACCAGGTCAAGATATTCTTTACCTTCGGTATCGTAGAGATACGCACCCTTACCGTGAGTGAATGCCAGCTCCATACGCCCGTAGTTCTGGAACAGATATTCCGAGCTGAGTTCCTTGATATTTTTGAAATCCATTTTCATCACATTGTTATTATTGTTCCGTGAGGAACATTCTTAATCACGTCGGTCAGTATGCTGTGCGGATCCTTGCCGTTCACCATGCGCACCGTTCCGACGCCTGCTTTAAGGGCACCGCGGCATGCGTCCACTTTGGGTATCATGCCGCCCGATATCGTCCCGTCGGAGATGAGCTCATCGATCTGTTCCGAAGTGATCTTATCCACCTTGGATGACGGATCCTTCACATCCAGCAATATTCCCGGAACATCGGTTATCATTATCAGCTCTTCACAATCGATGCCTGCCGCTATGCCTGCCGCCATCGTGTCGGCGTTGATGTTCAGAAGGTTGCCTTTCTTATCTTTCCCTATCGGATATATCACCGGTGTGACGCCGTTGCCGAGGAGGTCCAGCAGAGTATCGCCGTATATGCTCTCAACCTCTCCGACCAGCCCCAGATCAACTGTTACCTCTTTTCCGTTCTCCGTTGCTGTGTAAGCTTTCTTCTTCTTGCAAAGCGTGCACATGTAGGCCGGCATGCCGACGGCGGTCACGGATGATTCGGTGAGGCTGTCGACCACATCTTTGTTCAGGGCCCCTAAAACCTCCTCCGCGACCTTCAGGGTGCTCTCGTCGGTTATTCTCAGGCCTGCGACCTTCTTCGGTTCAAGGCCTCTTTTCTCCATTTCCGCCGATATCTCGGGGCCGCCGCCGTGTACCAGTAAGATCTTCACATCGTTCCGGACCAGCTCTGCCACTTCTCCCGACAGGCGCATCAGGTCTTCCTTTCCGCGTATGGCGTTCCCGCCGAACTTCACAACGTATGTTTTCATCCGGATCACGATGCGTATTCTGCGTTTATGCGTACGTAGTCATATGTGAGGTCGCAGCCCCATCCGACCGCGGACTCTTCGCCGTAAGCTAGGTCGACTGCGATGATCACTTCTTTGTTATCCATGGCCATGCGGACAACTTCCACAGCGCGCTCCTCCTGGAACACAGGTGCTCCGGAATCCAGTATAGGTACTTCCAGATCTCCGCCTTTTATTGTAAGACGAACTTCCTCCAAATTGAACTTGCAGCCGCTGTTGCCGAGGGCCATCATTATGCGCCCGTA
>JAIRQG010000143.1 GCA_031256615.1 Candidatus Methanoplasma sp.
TGGAAATATCGAATTCAGGAACGATAATATGATTTCCTGTTAGCCTCTTGTGCGACCCCGGTAGAACTGGAGGCACGATAAAAGCAGGCGCTTTAATAGGAAAAATAGTAGGAGAAATAATAGCAGTCGTTCCACAGCCATCATTTTCCATCTCTTCGATGGAGAGATCCACGTAATTGCGCGGAAGTCTCATTTTATATTCATCTACGTTTATATGCATTCTTTAATGAACTAAAGATAAAAAACTAAAGAGGTAAAAAAATCAATGACTGCACAAACGCTATTTTTTACCGACAGACCAATAGGGGGGCTGGCAACATATATTGGTGGTTCTGAAGACAATGGAAGCATAGACTATCGGTATAAAGAAATGATGTTCAGCTGTCCTTGCATAATTCCGTCAGACATTATACCGGGGCTTGTTCAATATGGAATATGGCCCGGATTCAGCCTATGGATTTTTGATTTGGCAAAGGAGTATCTCATGAAAGTGGGAAATGTATTCATTTTGATCTAAGTATGCTTAGGATACCCCATACCTCCACACAAACTTATGCCAGAAGTGGTGCTTGACTTAAAAAGCTCCAACACAGGAGAATGGCCTCCGTCTCTACTGGATACTTTGCCAGATGAGAGAACGGAGAAAAATTACAGACTCGAAAAGGATGCTGGTGACTTTATCGGGTACACGCCTTCAAAAAAGGAGCCTTTTTTGGAATGGTTCATTAAATATCGTTTGATAAACACAGGAACTCCATGATATGAAAAAAGATTTTTATCCTACCTCTGTCTATTTTTTTATCTGCGGTCATGATTTCTTGTGCAGTTGTTTATGAAACAGTTAACGAGGAGAGTTCTTTTCCCATCGGAAAATCGATGCCCTCCACAGTGGAAATCATATGCGGAAACGGGATAGATGAAGTTGCTCCGCTTTCTCAAAAGAAATCCTCGAGCTTAAGACCTTTCGAAGCGGTCTTCGGCGGTACGGTCGCCTCTTTCTTCTTCTCCGGAACGTCTTTGGAAGATCCGAAACCGCCGTCAAAAAGGGTCTGCTGCTGGCTTCCCATCAGAAGATCCTTCTCATTCCATCCGAAGACCTCTGTGATCCTCGAAGCGGTCTGCGCAAGCCTTTCCGCATAATACTTATAATCAGGCATTCCGTCAAATTCCGCGCCGCTTATGTAAGGTTCTACCTCCTGCGGCACGACGCTGCCGTTCGTGACCACCCATGATACCTTCATCCCCGGAATGAAATCATATCCTTTATTGACCATCTTTCTGGCGGCCTGCACATTGCTCATCCTCTCAGGATTCTCATAGGCCTCCAGCCCCCTGCATGTTCTGGAGATCACAAGGTCCGATGTTTCTACCTTCTTGGCAAGCGTATTTTTGATCATGTCCTTGACGAACGCCATGGCCTCGTCGTTCTTCTCGTCGAGTATCTTCTCGAACAGTTCCATCAGAAGCCGGCTCTGAATGTCGAAGGAATCGGACCTTCTGATCTCATACCCTCTGACCAGGAGTTCTTCTGTCTTTACGGGCCATGCCACTCTTCCGACGTATCTCTTCTTTTTTCCGTGAGAGAAAAGAGGTTCCAGAAGTTTTTCGAACTCGAGCGTTCCTCCCTCCTTGGAGAATCTTTTTGCCATCCCTTTGCCGAACTCGACGGAACCGTCCAGATTGTGCACGGGAGACTGCATGAACACCGAGTCGGTATCCGAATAGATCACTGTGACGTTTTCCTTCCCGACCTCGTTTATTATCTTCTTGACATTGTCTCTTGCAAACGCCGTGATGGCCGCGCCGATGTTCTTGTCCGTGAACCTGTAGAATGATGATGCGAAAACCCCGTAGAAAGTATTCATCAGCACCTTGACGGCTTCCTGAAGACCATTGAGATATCTCCGTTCCGCATCGTCTGAGACGGACCTCATCCTTTCTTTTATGTTATCTCTTTGGTTCATCAGGTCTTTCAGTATCTTCGGCAGGATCCCCACTCTTTTATCGGGCGAAAGGAACCTTGCGCCGGAAGGCGCTGTTATGGTGCCTTGCGGAGAAAGGGTGGTGAAACAGATGTTCTTTGCAATGATCAGCGACGGATACATCGATTTGAAGTCAAGCACACAGACCCAGTGGTACAGCCCGGGGTTCATCGTATGGACGTAACCTCCCTCTATCGGATCTCCGGATTCCCTTCTTCCCGTTAAGGGGACACCTACTTTTTGTCTGTCCGCTTCTCTTATCAGGAGGGAATCCGCAAGCTGCGACGAACCTGCGTTCAGAGCATCGTCAAGCGGAAGCTTCGAAACTGTCGAAAGGTCCATCCCCTTTCTTACTGTTCCAATCTTCACAAGTATCTTCAGAGCAAGTTCGGCATCCTTTTTGCAGTATTCGATGACCTTCTCTCTGTTGTTGTTCCACTCGTCATCCATCTTCTTTGGGTCGACATCAAGTTTCGATTCCCCCAGGACCTGATGCGAAACGGCATTCAGGGTTTCCTGTTTAGGCCTGAGCTCACGTTTCACCGCCCACCATGCATCGATGACGATGCGGCCTTTAAGCCTCCAGAACCTGTCGTTCACAACACGCGGCTGGCCCAGATCCCTCCCCCACGGCAGGGCGTCCTTCATCTTATTGGCCTGCGCCCTCTCCATGATTTTTCTGATATCGTAGTTATCGATGTTGTATCCGGTGATGATGTCCGGATCTTCCTTTTTTATCAGCTCCGCGAATTTGACGATAATATCTTTCTCGCTGCCTGTGAGAGGTTCGCAGTTGCGGTAGATGCCGTCTTCCTCCACGACCGAACATATGGTGTAGATGAAATCGTGCTGAATGCTGTTTTCCAGGTCGAAAGAAAAGAATCTGAGGCCGGGATCGAAGGATTCTATGTTCTCAAAGGATGACATCCTCATTATTATGTCCGTGGTGTACTGGCCGGTCGTTCTTTCTCCGATGGCCCTTATGCATGATCCCATATCGTGATCGTAAACGAACCTGTGATGGAACGGGATGTCCGCCGCAAGCACGACGAATCCTTTCTTCTTCCATTCGTTGCGGTAATCAGGGACCTTCCAAGGATATTTCACCGTCACTTTGAGGGCGGCATGGTCAGAGCCTTTGTAGAAAAGGCGGTCATGTTCCGTCTTGATCACTTCGGGATCCCCTTTCAGAGTTCTCTCGGTGTTCTCATTGGGATCGATTATGAAGAAGTAAGGATCGAACCCGTAGTAAAGAAGGGTGATGGATTTCTTGTCCCTGGTCTTGCCAAACAGTTCTACAAACACATTGCCGGCCGCATCGTTGCTGTATGACGCCGTTATGAGTCTGATATCAACTGTTTCCATAGGATCACTTGTTGGCCACTATTCTGATTATATCTCCGTCCTGAAGCACATAATCCGCTCCGACGGTCCTTTTTGTCTTGGCGTTCACTGCCCTTATGAACTTGTCCCCGAGTTCCGTATGGACCTTGTACGCAAGGTCTCTGGCATTGGACCCTCTGGGCACAAGGAAGCAGTCGGGCAGCACGCGCCCGAAATGGTCGGTGTATTTCGATTCGTCTTCGACTGGATACACAGCGATAAGGTCCAGCATCCTGAAGACACAATCTTCCAGACAAGCCTGCACACCTGTGCCGCTGTGTGCTTTCATTTTTTCTGCCATATAATCCAGGGCCTTTTTCTGCCCTTCATTGAGTTTAACACCGGGCTTGACCGTGAACCCTGAATTTCCGGGAACATAATCTATCAGTCCGGCCGTGGAGGCCTTCTTCAGTGCGAGTTCGGTCTCCGCAAGAGTGGGGACTGCAACATCGCCCATATTCCTCAATTTGTCAAGATTGCCCGGCGGTGAGATATCCGCTTTGTTCATTGCGATTATCATGGGTTTGGATATCTCTCTTATCCTTACGCAGAGCGCCAGCAGTTTTTCGTCATCCCACAGCGTCGGGTCCTGCGGCAGTTCAACGTGTCTAAGCGCATCTTTGATCTGCCCCTCGGTCACGTTCAGGCCCGCAAGCCTTTCCTGAAGTATGGTCTCGGGTTTGCTACCCTGCATCTTTGCCTGCCTGGCTATTTTGTTCAGGCCGTTCTTTATTATCTCTCTCATCCAGAGAGCTATCTCTTTCCGGAGGAAGATCACATCCTCTGTCGGATCGTATTTGCCGTCGGCGGAATGGTTTCCTTCTATGTCGGTGGTCCCGCTCGCATCCACCACATTGATGAACGCGTCCGCCTGCCTGAGATCATCCAGAAATTTATTTCCGAGGCCTTTCCCCTCCCACGCATCCGGAACAAGGCCGGCGACATCCAGCAATTCTATCGGCACCATCCTTGTTCCGCCGACACATGCGGAGTTGTGAGGTGTGCACTGGATACCAAGGCTTTTGCACGGACATGGCGTCCTCACATGCGCTACGCCTTTGTTTGGTTCGATCGTCGTGAATGGATAGTTCGCGATCTCCACCGGCGCCATGGTCGCTGCGCCGAAGAACGTTGACTTTCCGACATTTGGTTTTCCTACGATGCCGACCTGCATATTATCTGGTGTATATGGTCCTGAAGATTATACATTTACTGTGCCTCATCGGCTTCGCTGGTTCCCGTTACCGACGGTACACATCACACAATAATCTGAAAAACAGACGGCGGGCATCCGTTTGTTTACATTTATGCATCATTTTTGCTACCCCGTTGCGTACCTTCAGGGTATTCAGACACCCCTCTGTAACAAATGAATGGTCCAAATATAGTGAAGAAACACTCAGAAGACGTTGAAATAAAATACACTTCTCAAAGCCTTTGTTGCCTGCCGCAAAGGAATATGGAATTGGCGATATCCGCAATCTCCGCCGGTCGCAGTTCTTCGATCCTTGAATCCAGGAATGGGATGTTCCAGCTGTCTTCGATCATGCCTGCGGTTCTGAGAGATGTTCCGATCTTCTTCCTTCTGTGGTTGAATGTCGCCTCGGTGACCTTAAAGAACAGCTTCTCATCATGAACACTGAACGGTGCTGGCCTCGGCACGATCTCGACTATCGCGGAATCGACCTTCGGTTTGGGTTTGAACCTGGAAGCCGGCACCTTTTCCAGAAGCCGGCAGTCCGCTTTGTAAAAAAGATTGACAGTGAGCCTTGAATAGTCCGGGCTGCCGACATCTGCTGTCATCCGGTCCGCGAATTCCTTCTGCACCATGACGATCGCTCTCCTGAAATCGCACTCGAGGAGTTTGAATATTATCGGCGTGGACACGCTGTACGGAAGGTTGCTGACGAAGACATCGAAGGGAGGGAACGGGACCTTAACGGCATCCCCCCGGATCAAACGCAGCCTTTCCCCGTAGACATTTCCGATGTGGTCTGCCAGGGTCTCATCCAACTCTATGCATGCGACGCTGTCGGAACGTTCAATGAGCCTTGACGTCAATATGCCGAGCCCGGGGCCGATCTCCAGCACACGGTCCTCTTTGGATATCCCGGCAAAATCCACCTGACGGTCGGCTACCCTGTCATCAATAAGAAAATTCTGTCCCTTGCTCTTTTTAGGAACAATGCCGGTCTCGGCCATCAGCCTGCCGGTCTCTGTTCTGTTCATTTGGTCACAAAGAGATAACGTTTCATGGTGTTGTCTTTCAGTTCAAGCACTATGCGAGCGGATATGAGCTTCTCCGAGTTCTTGATGGACGTACGTTCGCCGAGTTCTTTGAAGTCTTTGAACGGACCGCCTTTTGTGCGCTCGTCGAGTATCGCGGTCATCGTCTTCTTTCCGAGGCCGGGAAGTTCTTCCAGAAGGTGTTTCCTCATTGAGATCGGTTCCGCCTCATTGAAGAATCTTATGAACCTCGTCTGATTTGATAACACTATCTCATTGACGCAGTATTCCAGTTCTGCCATCGCACCGTGCGTGAGATCCGAGGGGCCGATGCGCCTTTTCACATGGTCTATTGCCGTCCTCTTTACCGAATCTTTTCCTATGTAGACCCTCTCGCCGATATTGATCACGACGTTTGGCTTCGGCACAAGCTCAAAGAGCTTGAATTCATCATCGCCAAGCGCGTAGCACAGCGGTTCCTTCTTCCCAAAATTTGTGGTAGGTATACCCTGCGAAAGATAGTCAAGTACATATGCGAATTCTTCCACCGCGACCCCTCCTTGACGAATAGCGTTACAGATATTTACTGACCACTTCGACTATCTGGTCTATGGTCTTGGGTTCGGCATTAAGTCTTTCTTTCGAGAATATAGCGCGTACATCCTCAGGGTATTTCGGAAGGAGGTCAGCTATCTTCACGGCGACATATTCTGTCATGCCGTCGATCGCACGTATTTCCTCCACGATCTTTCTGGAATCTTCGACCGACAGGGGGCATACAACTCTTGCATGTTCCATAGCAGTCTTCTGCGAAGTAAGCAGTTCTCTCTTCTCGTGCTCTTCTGTGAGAAGGTCTCTAACCTCGGCAAGTGTCACATACTGCTCGGACATTTGTATCACCCATCGAAAAATGTTCAGTTCCTGTTCTTTACCAGGTGTTCAGGGCGAGCGACCACCATCTTGATCTTGTTGCCTTCCTTCACGTTGACCTCGTATGCGGCTCCCCTTGGGCCTACAACGACACCGGTCTGTCCGTGGAATCTGGAAAAGGGCATACCCTTGTGGACACTGGGGTCTATTACGATGTTGACCTTCTCTCCGACTTCGAACTGCTGGAAGGCTTTCGTTATGGGCGAAAGACCGCGTGCCCTCGGTTTTTTCTGCAATACCTGGCGGGTCTTTGTCCTTGTTCCTCTGGATGACTGCATCTTAATCCCTCGTTTGTTCTTGATAGTTGATCGCTACCACGTCAAGGATCTGTACCACACATCTTATCCCCAGCATATCTGAGAAGTTCGGCACGGTCCTTCCCTCATCGCCCGAGACAAGTTCTTTGATGTATGTCCCGGATTCTGCGTTCACGGTGAGGTCGAACACATCATCGCCGATCATCTCCGCCTCGACCCATCGGACCTCCCTTTTTCTTACAAGGTCGGCACGCCTGTGCTCCACACGTTGTGGAGTCCTCTGGTCAATGTGGACATTCTTGAATGATAAAGCTACCTCATTTAGTCTTTCTTTATTAACTTTGCTCTCGGCTTTTACCCGCGCCTTATAGGTTTTATCAGGATCGGCGCTCTTGTACTCCTGCACCGCGGCACGTTCGACGTAGTGCAGACGGGCAAATCCGGCAAGATCTGACATGTTGGCTCTTCTTTCAAGGTCATCGAGATCTATGTCCCTTATTCTGGGTCTGCTTATTTCCAGCACGAAGGGTCTGCCCTCGCCGAGCATGCAGGCGTCTATATCCTCCCTCCCCATGCCGTGGAAGAAATGCTCCTCTCCGCCAGACATCTCCAGCGCTATGTCGCCGATTATCTCCTGCACCGATGTCTGGTACATCTTGCCTGTGCCTTTGCATCTGCCGCACCCTTTGCCTTTGCAGACCCTGCATGGCCATATGGTCTGAGGGATCTCGCGGCTGTATTTGTAGTATCTTCCGGCGATGAATATCGGCGCTATGTCAAGCACGACCTCTGCGAATCTTGTGTCGATGCAGGCCACGACCTGAGGGTTCTTGAACTCGACCGGCCGGTTGATCAGAGGAAGGGCAAGTTTTCCTATCTCTCTGTTGAGTTCCGTCTTTATGGCCTCGGCGTTCTCGAGCCCATAGGTCTCCCACAATTTTTTTTCTTTATCGGCGATCTCCGGTTCCACCCTCGAACCCACCAGAAAGTTGTCGGAACGAACATTGTTCACATTCTCTGCCACTGCCTGAGCGAATCTGTCCATAAGGTCGAAGACGTTCTCGCAGAGGTTGCAGACGTCCGGTGCAGGAGTGTTCTTCCCGCTTTCCGAAAGGGCGGACCTTATCATCCTGCCGCGGACATCGTTGGTCATCCCCGTTCCGATCTTCCCGAACATCCTTCCGAGACAGCGGTCGCACAGGCCGCATGATGCCAGCCCCTCTGCGGCCTCCAGATTCTCCTCGATCCAGTCTTCCATATGAACAGCTCACAGGTCAAAACCCATCTCGGAGATCCTTAGCCTCGGGCGCTGGCTCTCCAAGTAATGGTACACGGTCGCATGCTCGCTTCCGTTCAGGATGAGTTCGACGGCATGCTTTGCGACCGGAAGACTGACCGAATTCCCTATCAGCGATACTGTGTTACCGTAAACGGACATGTAACAGCCGGTTAATTCCTCTATTATCTGCCTTGTTCTTCCGCCGGCGCCTATCAGCCTTCCTCTGACCCTTGCCAATTGGTTGTGCCTGTCGCCCGCCACTTCTTTCAGGTCAAAGGTCTCGAAATATTCGTCATCCTCAAAAAGCCTTATCGCCCGATCGGGGTTGAATCCCCTTCCGACGGCCTTTATGACATCCATGATCTTGAGGACCATGAGAGGATCCGCGCCTTTCGCTTCTTCATTGAAAAGCACCCCTCCCTCGGTATCGATATCCAGCTTTATCCCGGACATCTTTTCCAGCATCTTCTTTGTCTCGCCTTGCTTTCCTATAAGCGTACCGACACGGTCGCTCGGTATCCTTACGGATCTCATTCCTCTTCCTCCTCGTCATCATCCGAGCCGTTCAGTATCTCATCCATGATCTTGTCAGATTCTATAACATCTGCCCCTCTGTTCCTGAAGAAGCGGTTGATGTTCGCGATGTCTCTTTTCAATAGGTCCTTGGCATTGAAAAAGTCATTGGTCATGGCCTGTCCGCAGTCTATCATTATGGGCTGCCCGTCCCACACAAGCACGTTGTATTCGCTGAGATCGCCATGTACCAGGTGCGCATCCTTCCAGCCGTCTATTATGAACGACAGGACCTCATCGTACATATCTGTGGGATCATCAAGCTTGACGTCCTTAAGCTGCGGAGCCGGACAGCTCTCATCTCCGATGTACTCCATGAGAAGGCAGTTGTTATCGAAAGTTATGGGTTCCGGGACCGGCAGCCCCGCTTCCGCGTACCTCTGCAGGTTCCTGAACTCTTTGTTGGTCCAGGCATAGATAAGCTTCCACCTGTTGCCCGAAACGCCTTTGAACCTCGGATCTCCCTCGATGTATCTTGCGACATTCTTGAAAGTGGAGGTGGAGGTCCTGAATATCTTTAGGGCAACCGGATCGCCGTCCTCGTCCGTCGCGAAGAAGACATTTCCTTCTTTTCCGATAGAGACCGGGTATCTGACGGCGTCGATGAACCCGCCTTTCATAAGATCGTAAATGGTCATCAGGGTCTTTTTGTCAAAGACCTCTCCGTCGGTCTGACGCTCGTCGCCGGTCTTGTTGGTCTTCAGAGCATCGACGCGCTGTTCGAGATAGGAAAATTTCTCATCATAGGAAGGCAGTCAGAACACCACCTTTTCAGAAAATATCCAGGCTTTTCGGCACTTTCCCTTTTTTGCTGAGGTTCACAGCCTGGGTCCTTGTGTACCTGAACCTTACATCGCATTTATCCGGCTGGAAATCCCAGAGGGATACGATAAGGAGATCGCCTTCGCGTATCCACATCCTCTTTTTGATCTTGCCGGGAATGCGTCCGACCCTTGACATTCCGTCCTCGCACATGACCTTGATCTTCGATGCGCCAAGCAGCTGATCGGCTATCCCGAACATCTCTCCTTCTTTTATGTTCGGCAGACGTACGCGTGTTACATCCTCTTCTGTGCTCTCGAACGGTTGTTCTTCTGCCGGCATTTAAATGGTCTCCGTTCTTCCACGTAGCGCTCATCTATTTTAAAGGTTATCCTTAAAAGGGTCCTCGCTCCGATAAAAAACTATTTTAACCATATCAATCATGAGCGCCGTAAGCTCTGGTAGTGTAGCGGCCAATCATTCGGCCCTTTCGAGGCCGACACTCGGGTTCGAATCCCGACCAGAGCACATATCCTCTATCACCTGAACAGTTTTTTGCGGTATTCGGCGCTCTTCTTCGCGATCTCGTCCACATTGTCCTTGTTGACGATGTGAACCTCCGGCAGCTTTTTCGGATTGGATGCCAGCATCGCCGACATAAGGTAAGGGTCGGGGAAGTCTTTCTTCTCCAGCGTCTCCCTGTCCCATCTCTCTACAAGATCCAGGACAGCTTCTATCCCCTCATTGTAGAATTCCTGCACAAGCACCGCCGCGGCCGTGCAGTCCCTTGATATAACGGCGATGTTCGACTTCCTGACGGCGAACCCGCAGCCGTTGAAGGACATTGCGAGACCTCCTCTGTCCTTTACCGTGTCAAGCGCGTGTATGTCCGTTATGTCTCCGCCGATGAAGGCTGTGCCTTCGAAATCTATCTGCGTCCTCTTTCTCAGCTCTATCAGGAAATAAGCTTTCTCATTGGCCCCGACCGGCCTGAACTGCCTCATCATCTCCGAGGCGGGCATGTCCCTGAACCTCTCATTGAATATCTCATCCAGGGTCATTACCATGTTCACTTCATCCTGATGAAGTTTTACCGGCACATTCAGCTCATATTCCTGCCTGGGCATCTTCAGATTCGTTATTATGCCTGCCATCTCCCTGATGGCCTTCGCCTCCTGCCTGGACATATCGTAATTGTCGAATGCTACATCTGTGCAGTCGACCACCGCTCTTGGAACATCGAGCTCGTTGCAGAGGTTCAGCACGGCATGTTCATAGGACGAAGTGGTGATGAATGTGGGCAGAGTATCCATAAGATGCCTCATGACCCTCTTGGCCTCCGGCATGAGCTTCAGGCATCTGCCGCTGTACTCCATGGCGGCATAGTCTGTCATGCCGAACGCTTTCAGGAACGGCGCGATGAACCGCACGGTGTTGCCGGAACGCCCTTCGGACCGGTTCAGCACATAGCTGACCACATCGTCAT
>JAIRQG010000017.1 GCA_031256615.1 Candidatus Methanoplasma sp.
CACATTCAACATGAGCGGCGATGCAGTGATCAGCGGCAACAATGCGACTCTAGTTGGCGGCGGGGCGTACAATGACTACGGCACATTCACAATGGAAGGCGGCGAAATCAGCGGCAACGATGCGGTCCTGTTTGGCGGCGGGGTGTACAACAACGGCGGCACAATCACAATGAAAGGCGGGGAGATCAGCGGCAACACGGCGGGTATCTGGACCCTTGGCTACGGCGGTGGCATATACAACGAAGATGGGCTCATCAGCATTATCGGCGGGAAGATCAGCGGCAACACGACAACTGGTACCGGGAACTTTGGCTCCGGCGGCGGCATATATACAACAAATCTTGCCTACCTGACCGTGAATGGTACGGTCTTCTCCGGCAATTCTGCGCCGACCCTGCGAGTAATGAACATCGCGAACGATGCTGACATCAACGGCAATGGTATATCCGACCTGGAGAACTATGAAAATAATATCGTCAATGTGGTATTGGATTCGATTGTTGATGCTAAGCAGAACGCACCTGCTTACAACAACTACGACATCAACTATCCCGGCGATACTTATGTTGTGCAAGTGGACATCAAAGCCGACGGCGCAAGAACGGTCACCGTGACCGACGATGCCGGCACTGTGAATGTAATCATGACCTCATATGGATGGGTCTACGTTCCTTCAACTGTCAGTTCGATAGCTCTTTCGGCTTCCCCGGAAAGCGGGCGTGAATTCGTGCAATTCTTTATTGACGGCGTGCCAGAGAGCAACGATAATCTCGCCGACATTCTGATATCAAAGGGCATGCATGTCATCGCGGAGTTCAAGTCGCTGCCGGCGGAGCACCTTATCATAGCTGCGGCCGACGATGGTTCCGTGATCGATCCGAACGGGGAAGTGAGCGTGCTTGAAGGAGACAGCAAGACATTCACGTTCTCAGCAAAATCAGGGTATCAGATCGTTGCGGTATACGTAGACAACATCGCGATATTGCCCGAAGATCTGGAATCAGGCGAATATACCTTCAGCAATATCACAGCTAATCACACTATCGAGGTCGTCAGCAACAGCATCGGCGGCGGAAACAACGGCAGCGGCGACAGCAACGGCGGAGAAGATGGTGAGGCCGGCAGCGGCGGCAGCAACGGCGGAAACAACGGCAGCGGCAGTTGGTACGCCCTGAACCTTATCTGCGCAGTACTGGCGTTATTCACAGGGATCATCGCTGTCGTAGCCGGAAGGAACAGTTCCGGAAAGGACAGCGGAGAGAAGGGACCCAAGCCGGCTCTGATGCTCAAGGTCATTGCGCTGACCATCGGACTGATCGCGGTAGCGGTCTTCTTCCTCACGGAACACGGGGATCTGCCGGCTGCGCCTACGCTGCTGATGTTCATCCTGTTCCTTGCGGCGCTTGTTCTGACAATGGTCAGTTTCAGGTATGATAAGGCTCCGAGGATGATACCGGAGATCTGATCGAGACAGGAATACAGACAACAATAAACGATTTATCAGGTGAAGAACAGCGGCCCTTCTGATGAAGAAACCGCTGCTCTTCACACATTTTTTCAATGATCCGACCGCATCCGATCAGCGTTTCAGGTCTTCCTATCCGTATCTTCCCATCGAACGGACGAATGACGCTGAATTTGGCCTAGCCAGACAAATATCTGCGCTAAGCCAACATATTCGATAAAGATCTCCCGAAAGCTTTTGGGGACAAATCAGCCGGCAGGCTCGGCGGTCCGGGAAGCTTGTTTAGGAATTTTCAGTATTCAATGCCTTTTCTTGCCTTGATCCCCTTATCGAAGGGATGTTTGATCATTGCCATCTCTGTTACAAGATCCGCATATTCCACTATTTCCTGCGGGGCGCCTCTTCCTGTAAGCACTATCTCGATATTGTCAGGTCTTCCTTTCAGCATTCCGATGACCTCTTCGGGAGTCAAAAGCTTCCAGCTCATCGAATTGTTTATCTCATCGAGTATCACAAGGTCATATTTGCGGGAATATATCTCATCTTTTGCTCTCTGAAGCGTTTCGCGGGATATCCTGATGTCTTCCTCTCTTGGAACTTTTGACACCATATGGTCAAGGCCAAGCGGGAGTATCGTGAAGTTCGGGACCTTCTCTGCAGCAAGGTGTTCCCCGTAATTCTGGGGGGGTTTGAGGAATTGGATCATAAGGACCTCCAGCCCGCGCCCGGAAGCCCTGAAGGCAAGACCCAGCGAAGCAGTGGTCTTGCCTTTTCCTGGCCCTGTGTATACCTGCACCAAACCAAGCTTACTTTTTATCTCCGGAGATATGCTACTCATATATATCGAAAATGAATTGTATCCTGAGAATTAAAAGCAACCTGTGTCAGGAAGCCTAAGCAGGGCCTTTATGAGCTCACCCCGCGCATTTGGGTTTATTCCGAAATGGCAGCATATGTGTTATTAACACCCATTACTATGGCGAGGGGTAATGGAGTCATACCTGAAGAGTCTTCCTACCGAGATGAAAACGCTGCTCGCAGCATGCTGCATCGGTGCCGCCATCATGCCCCTGATGAGCACGATGATGAATCTGGCACTTATTGATATAGGCGGACAGTTCAGCGTAGGCTCCAAAGATCTTGCGATGGTCAGTACGATCTTCCTTTTGGGATCGGTCGCTGCGATGGTGCCTCTTGCCAGGATATCGGACATCATCGGCAGGAGAAAGATCTTCATAACGGGCCTGGTCATTACCATCGTATCTGCGGTCATAGCGGCCTTCAGCCCTCACTTTTACATCCTGCTTATAATGAGATTCATAATGGGTGCGGGATCCGCAGCGGTCGGAGTGACCAGCGTCGCAATACTGACAGAAGTGTTCCCCTTTGAAAGGAGAGGGTGGGCGATCGGGATACAGACGGCATGCATATACGTCGGCAGCGCTATCGGACCGGCATTCGGAGGATTCATATGCGATCTTCTGGGGTGGAGAGAGATATTCTTCATCATCATACCCTTTGCAGCAATTTCTCTGCTGCTGATATTAAGGTTCAAGCAGGAATTCATCACATGCGCCGATGCGTGTATGGATTACAAGGGAGCGATCCTGTTCAGCGCAATGATCATGATAACAATGTGCGGCATGGTCGGTCTCCCGGATATCTGGAGGGGAGAGATGGAGCTTCAGAACCTCTGGGCTCCTGTGCTGATCGCAATAGGCATGGTACTGCTGTACCTTTTCCTGAAGGCGATGAAAGTTGCGAAGTCTCCTGTTCTCGACACAAGCGTGTTCAAATACAAAGTGTTCTCGAGGGCTTGCCTCGCAGCATATCTGAACTATGCGTCATCCTTCGCCGTATCTTTCTTCATGGCGCTGTATCTTCAGAGCATAGGTGCCCTTTCGCCGATGCAGGCGGGGTTGGTCATCATGATACAGCCCGTCATCCAGGTGGTGCTCACGGCAAGATTCGGAAGCAAGTCCGATAAGATCAAAGACAAACGCATACTTCCGACCCTGGGAATGGCGATAACGGGCATAGGAGTGGCAATGATAATGTTCCTGGGGACAGAGGTCAACTTCTTGTACGTAGGTCTGCTTTTGGCGGTCCTCGGAGTCGGATACGGCGTTTTTGCCGCACCGAACACAAGTGCGGTGATGTCGTCCGTTCCGCCGAAGAACCGCGGAGCGGCATCGGGGATGATAGCTCTCGTAAGACAGCTGGGAATGATGACGAGCATGTCGGTCGCGATGTGCAGCATTTCAATAATAATGGGGACGGCAGACAACCTCGGCCCCGCAACATTCGGTTCTTTCGTTACGGTTCTGCACGTTGCGTTCGGTATATGTTTAGCAATGTGCATAGTAGGCACAATCATCTCTTGGTTCAGAGGGAACAACCCCGAAGGAATATCCGAATACAAATGACCCAGCAATTTAGTTATTCCTAATTTCGGTATTCTCTAGAAAAACGTAAATACCACAAAGACACATAAAAAATCGATGCCGGACACCTCTCAGGAGAACTACAATTTTCAGAAGATCGTGTTTGTTGTAGGAGCTCTGCTGCTTATAACAAAGTTTGTGGCGTATCTGATAACAAACTCGGTTGCGATCTTCACCGATGCCGTCGAGAGCATAGTGAATGTTGTTGCCGGAGGGGTCGGTCTGTATGCTCTCTACCTATCCGCAAAACCTGCGGATCAATCGCATCCCTTTGGCCACGGCAGGGTCGAGCTCATATCTGCATCGGTGGAAGGCTCTATGATAGCGATCGCCGGCGTGATGATCATTTTCGAAGCCGTCGACAACCTGATGAATCCGAAAGAGATATCTTCGCTTGACATAGGCCTTCTGCTGATCATATTTGCCGCTTTGGTAAACTTCTTCATAGGCACGCTTGCGATCAGGAAAGGCAAAAAGAACCGCTCGTTGGCCTTGGAAGCAAGCGGAAAGCATCTCAGAACGGACACGTTTTCTTCCGTAGGCATAATAATCGGTCTGTCTCTGGTCTATTTCGGAGACCGTATGGGATATGATCTTTACATCCTCGATCCGATGATGGCCCTGTTCTTTGGTGTGTTGATCGTTGTAACCGGAGCAGGCGTGATAAAGAAGGCCATTGACGGGATCATGGACAAGGCCGACATGGACATATTGAAGAAAACGGTAGTTTGCCTCAACGACCATAGGTCGGATGACTGGATCGATATTCACAACCTTAGGGTCATAAAATACGGAAGCAAGCTCCACATAGAGATGCATGTCACAATGCCCTTTGACATGACGATAGCCGATATGGAAAGGGAGAACCGCCACCTCCACAGGTCCGTGGAATCAATGTTCGGAGAGTCTGTCGATGTGATAATGATGCCTGAGCCCTGCAAGGAATTCTCATGCGCCCACTGCAAGAGGGACTGCAGCGTCAGACGCGCAAAGTTCATTGAAAGCATCAATTGGAACGTCAATCTGCTGGCGCAGGAGCATCAGCACGCATACGGAAACCGCGTGGTCATAAAAGACCTCAGCAAGAAGTGAGCCTCCGACCGAGCATACGGTCGTCCTCGTCTTATGACTTTTTCTTCGGTTCCGGCACAGGTTCCGCTGAAGGCTTATCGGGCGCTGTCTGGGCATCAGATTGAGTCTCGGGTGTGCCGGGAACATCTTCCGGTACTGTTTCGGTTTCTGTCTTGGCCTCAGATGTCTCGCCTTTTTTTGCCTTTTTCTTTCCGCCGCTGACCCAAGCCTCATCATCGAAATGCTCTTTGTCTGCGTCCACTTTCTCTCTTTTTTCTTCTTGGATCATGGCGCGGAGCTTCTCTTTGTCTTTCTCCTCAGCTTCTTTTCTCTTTGCGATGGATTCTTTTAATTCTGCCTTAGCGGCGGCACGGTCCTCTTTTGGAAGCGCTTTTATCTCAGTTTTTCGGCTGGATTCATACTTTTTTGCGAGGTATTTATCTGTCTCGATCTTTTTCTGCAAGGCTTCGATCTCGTCTTGTTTCGTCTTCATCATCTTGGCATGTCTGGCTGCCGCTTTCGGCTGGTATCCTTTCTTGTCATCTTTAGAAATGTCCTTCTTTTTTGACGCCATAATCGTAACCTCGCTTGCATGTGGTTTTGGTGTGTGCCGGTAATGTTCATCTGCTGATTTAAAACTAACACAGATAAAAATAATGGAAGGCCGTCCCGCGGACGGCCGGATGGGTCACTGAGACGATGTCCAGTATTTATGCAGGTTGCAGAGTTCCCAGGCAACAATGTTTTTCGCATCGGTCTTGAAGAATGCTTCCGGCGCGTCCCCCGGCTTGAGATATTTTCTCATGAATACACCGTCCGCGCAGATCTCAATGAACACTATGTAATGTTCGGGTATCATTGGGTGGGAGATTTCTTTTCCAACCTTGACAAGTACGCCGTTGTTCTTCTTTTCGATATACGGAACGTGTTTCTCTGTTGCAAAGTCTGCGGTCTTCGCTTCCAGTTTTGTCATTTTCTGTCCGCAGCATATTGGGACCGGTCCTCCTGCGGAGTAGAGTCCCTCTACATGGTTGCCGCAGTGCTCGCATACATATATGGCTCTTTTCTCTACATTAGATATATAAATCACCGGTTCTAAATCTATTTTTGAAGTATATTATCTATTCGTTCCCACTCAAAAAAAGGCTTATAGTGCCCAAGACATGTACGGTCATGGAGATTCCCGTAATATACTCCGTATTCAAAGGCGGCGAGGTGAAAACTGCGCCCGTGAACATAAACGGCACAGACATCTCTTTTATCTCGGAACCGGTGGCGGCGGAATATTCAAGAGACGAACTGGACGACAGGATGCCGGTCCTGGTGGTGGATGTAAGAGGGTTCGGCAAAAAAGAACTGGACGACCGTCTTCTTATGAATATGAGATTCCCCGGAAGCGACATATGGTTCATGACCCACATCAAGGACGTTGAGGATGTTTTCGACTGCTTCATGGGGAACACCGTTAAAGTGCTGATACCTTACCACACTACCAGGAACGATGTTGTTGTGGAAGAGGCCTACGAAGTGACCGAGAACTGCATGCCCGCACTTTTCGTTTCCGGCGGAAGAGTAATATGCAGAGGGGAGCAGACAAAGGACCTGGGATCGGCGATCGCGGAAATGGAAAGGATCGGGTTCACGGAAATAGTTGTCTTCGACACCGATTCGGTGCTGAGAAATGATGATTGGGGATCACTCCTCGAAAGACATCCAGGCCTTATACCGTTCGTCAGGAACCGGGACGGGACCGCTGCAGAGTCTCAGACGTTCATCCGCGACCTTTGATCAGCTTCAGAGCGACATCCTTTCCGTATTCGAAGGAAGGTCCGGAAACATCCTGTATTTCCTTCTCATCCGTGCCAGATATCGCAAGATGTCCGAGCCATTCCATCTTTGCCGTGATGGAGAACGCTTTGAAAATGGAAATGGTATTGTTATAATTGGGGGATGCGCCGCCTCCAGAGAGCAGTGCGGCGGCAAATGCCGAACGCTTCCGGCCGCAGAACCATATCGTCTGGAACCTGTCGATGACGGTCTTGATCGCCGAGGACGGACCGCTGAAGTGGATAGGAGAGGCAAGGACAAGCAGATCGTATCCCTCCAAGGCTTTGTAGAGCAGAACCATATCGTCCGAGATGCTGCATATTCCTCCGGAGGAACAGCTGCCGCATCCGGTGCAGTGTCTTATGTTCATCTCGATGGGGAAGAAGATCTCTGAGGGCACATCATGAACAGCCAAACCTTCAGAGAAGGAGCGGCACATTTCCGATGTGAACCCGTCTTTCCTGCTCCCGCAAATAATCAGAGCCTTCATGTGAAAGAACTATGTTCAGCATTCCTTTTATATGTTCTGAAGGGATTAACACGTTGTCGAAGTGGACGGCATGGCTGATTTTACAAAAAATAAATCAATGGAATTTCCCAGGATCGTTGACATTGGGCATGATGCGATAGATAACACTCCGAAGGTCTGTGCGGCCCTTCAATTCGGAAAGAACGGACTGATAGTGACAGGCACAAAGACGTACAACGCGGTCGGAAAAAAGGTCGAAGACCTTGTTTCCGAAAGATACGAGATGTCCACCATTCACACAGGGAATGCCACATATGAGAATCTGGCAAAGGTCGAAGAAGCAGCTAAGGAGCATAAAGCATCATTCCTGTTGGCTGTCGGAGGCGGAAGCAAGATAGACATTTCCAAAATGGTCGCGAGCAATCTCAAAATACCCTTCATAAGCATACCGACCTCGGTCGCGCATGACGGGATCGCATCGGACCGTGCATCGCTCAAATCAGAGAAGAAATCCACATCGGTGGGCGCTGTTTCGCCCAC
>JAIRQG010000060.1 GCA_031256615.1 Candidatus Methanoplasma sp.
CTTCGCCTCCGCTGCGATAACCTTCCGCCTTTGGATGATCATATGGGTCCTGGCTATGATGTTAATAATGCCGATCCTCTTCCGTATCTTCGCCCGCGACCATAAAGAGGAGGGCAAGCAGATAAAGAAAGGACTGAGGACCGCCATCATGCTTGCGGTGTCGCTTTTTGCGTTCGACAGCAGCATGCGCGTATACGGCACGCCCGAGGAGATAATCGGCCCGGCGGAAGTATGGTTCAACGTTTTCTATATCGCGCTGGGTGCGGTGGTCGTCTGGAAGATCTATCTGGTATTCGTACAGCATGTTATCTCCAAGATGTCGACGAACAAACGCATCGAACAGAGGGACATGGATGTGGAGCCGCTGCTGCGCCTTTTCGGAAAGCTTGTGTTATGGGTCATGGCGGTTGCAATGATAATGTCCGCCTGGGGATTCGACCTCACATACATAATAACCAGCGCCGGGATAATCAGCCTCGGCATAACCTTGGGTGCGCAGAATGTGCTCAGTCAGTTCTTCAGCGGAATGGTCCTGCTGCTGACACGTCCGTTCAAATCAGGAGATCTTGTGAAGATCGGAGGCGGGAACACCATCTACAAGGTATACAGCGTCAATATCATGAACACCGTGTTCGAGAACTGGGATAACGAAGAGACGGTGATCATGCCTAACAATGCAGTATCCTCATCCACGATCGTGAACCTGACCGGCGACGGCCTGATCTATAAGATCACGGTCTTCATGAACATAGCGTACGACGACGATATCGACCTTGCGAAAGACATCATGAAAAAAGCCGCTATGGACCACCCGAGCGTGATAACCGACGGTTCGGTGGATGCTCCCTCAACGAGAGTGACGGCATTCCTCGATTCCAGCATAGAGGTCAGGCTGACCTGTTACGTCTATGATTTCAACGACAACGGAAGGATCGGAGGAGATCTCAGAGAAAGCATATTCAAGAAATTCAAAGAACAGGGGATCAGCGTGCCGTTCCCGCAGAGGGATGTCCATGTCAAAGTCGTCCGCGAAGATGATGCGAAAAAGGATGCCGAAGACTGAGCGCAACATGCTCCAACAATGTTTTTCGTTGAAATATTTATGATATCATAACAATTTTTATATTACACTTGTACATATGCGCAGTTGCTTTACGAAATCAAGCAAACAGGTGACATTGATGATAGATAACCTTGACAAGCGGATACTGGAAATCATGAAGAAAGATTCCCGCCGGCCATTCGTGGAGGTAGCCAATCAGCTGGGGGTATCGGAAGGGACTGTAAGGAGCAGAGTACACAGAATGACCGAGGAGGACATCATCCGCGGATTCACGATCAAGACCAGCTCAAAAAATGTCAAGGCGCTTGTAGAGATAAGAATAGACGTGAACACCGACACTGACGAAATAGCAAAAGAGCTTGCGAGATACGACGGTGTGACCGAGGTGTTCGAGGTCACCGGGGATCAGGACATCATTGTCCTTGTTGACGTAGAGACATCTCAAAATCTTAATGATATCATTGAAAGGGTCAGGAAATATGAGAACATACTCAGTACCCGCACTAGGCTTATATTAAAGGAGCACTACGGGGAGAATTGAGATGTTCAGAGGTACCTCCACAGCAATAATTACGCCGTTCACTAAAGACAACAAGGTCGACGAGGAAGGTCTAAGACGCCTTGTGGAGTTCCAGGAAGAAAATGGTATTGAAACGATAGTTCCGTGCGGCTCCACCGGGGAATCGGCGATGCTGAGCCACGAAGAGCACATAAGAGTGGTGGAAGTTGTGGTGGACCAGGTGAAGAAGGCAAAGGTGCTGGCCGGCGCGGGCAGCAACTCCACGTCGGAGGCTGTGATGCTCAGCAAGCGTGCCGAGGACCTTGGCGTCGACGGTCTGCTGTCAATATCGCCTTATTACGTAAAGCCGACGCAGGAGGGGATATATCTGCATTTCAAGGCGATAGCCGAGTCTGTCAACATTCCCGTTGTGGTGTACAACATACCCGGAAGAACGGGTTCGAACATTACCGCCGACACTATGCTGAGGATGGCAGAGATAGAAGGTATCGATGCGGTGAAGGAAGCGAGCGGCAATCTGGACCAGATGAGAGAGATAATCAGAAGAAAGCCGAAGGGATTTGAGGTTCTGAGCGGCGATGACGCGCTCACTCCCGCACTTATACGCAGCGGCGGCGACGGGGCAATCTCCGTAACGTCGAACTGTCTTCCCAGAGAGATGGTGGAACTCGTCCGCGCACTCCTTGCCGGCGACAATGCCTCCGCAGACAGGCTGATAGCCAAACTTTCTCCGATATTCGAGACGCTGTTCGTTGAGACCAACCCGATACCGATAAAATATGTCATGTCCAAGATGGGGTACGGATCAGGGAGGCTGAGGCTTCCGCTGACCGAACTCACTGAGAAGAACCGCGCGTCCGTTGACGTCGCGCTGAGGAGCGTGGGGTTGTGATAAGATGATTAATGTAGCATTAGGGGGCGCTACCGGTAAGATGGGGCGCACGGTCTGTGACATCATACAGAACAGCAAAGACATGAGACTGGTGGGCGCGATGATCGCGCCGACCGAAGAGATGTTCGGGAAGGAGATATACCCCGGGATCATCGCGAAAGGCCAGGACAGCCTCGATGAGGTGCTGGAGGATGCTGATGTCTACGTCGATATAACAGCGCCGCAGGCCGCCGCAAAGATAATCACAAAGATACCCGCGAAAGGGGTGAACATCGTCCTCGGCACGACGGCGATACCGGATGATGTGATAAAGAGAATGAAGGAAGAGATCGCTAAAAACAAGACGTCCGCCGTACATTCGGCGAACTTCTCCGTCGGCGTAAATGTCTTCTGGAAGATGTGCGAGACGCTCGCAGCGTCGCTGAACGGTTATGATATAGAAGTCATTGAAGCGCACCATAACCAAAAAGTGGATGCGCCGTCCGGCACGGCAATGGAGGCCGTGAAGCGGATGATGAGGACCGCCGGCATTGAAGATGTCACATACGGCCGCGAAGGCATAACCGGAGCCAGAAAGAAAGAGATCGGAGTGCATTCGATACGGGGTGGCGACATCGTCGGCGATCATACAGTCATGTTCATAGGCAACGGAGAAAGGATAGAGCTGAAGCACAGCATGGGCTCGAGAGACGCGCTTGCCAAAGGATTCATAGAATCAATAAGGTGGGTTAATGGAAAGAAGGACGGAAAGGTCCACGATCTGAACGAGGTTCTTGGACTATGATAACAGTAATGAAATTCGGGGGAACCAGCGTAGGGTCCCCAGAGGCTTTGCAGAGGGTAACGAGAATAATAATGAACGAGAAGAACAGCCCGGTCGTCGTCGCATCGGCGATGTCCGGAGTTACCAACTTTTTGGTGAGCTGCGCAGAGCGTCTTCCGGTGAACAGAGAGAACATCATCGCGGAGTTCAGAAAGAAACACGTCGATGTCGCCGCCCAGCTGCTGAATGATGAACAGATGGCCGAGTTCATGAAGGACTTTAACGTCAGGATGAGGGATTTCAAGAATCTCCTTGAGGATGAGAACGCTTCGAAGGACCCTTTCTATAAAGATAATCTTACTTCGCAGGGAGAGAGGTTCTCCACCCTTATACTGAGCCATACTCTGAGGGCGGCAGGCGCCAAGTCGGTCGCGCTGACCTCAGAGGACTGCGGAATATGCGCAGAGGGGAGGCCGCTCTCCGGAAGTGCTGATTTGCAGAAGACCGAGGCCATGATGGCACTGAAGGTCAAACCCTATATCGATGACGGCGTGATACCCGTGATCACTGGATTCTACGGAATAAAAGGCGACGGGCTGCCGCTCACCTTTGGACGGGGAGGGAGCGATTATTCCGCCGCTGTGGTAGCCAACGCTATGAATGTGGACCTCTTGGAGATCTGGACCGATGTGGACGGTTTCATGTCGGCGGACCCGCACATAATCCCGGATGCGATCAAGATCGATGAGATGAACTTCGGAGAGGCTGCGGAACTGGCATATTTCGGTGCGAAGGTCCTCCATCCGAGGACAATAGAGCCGGTAAGGATGAAGCACATCCCGCTTAACGTAAGGAACTCATTCAAGCCGGAGGAACCCGGGACGACCATACACCATCTCAGGAAACAGATGGAAAGCATGCTGATGAGCGTCGCGATCAAGACCGACCTTTCCATAATAACGATAAGCTCTGCGGAGATCGCTTACCACCCGGAGATGGTGGCCCGCATAATAGAAAAGATAGCTGAGAACGAGGTCGTGATATATTCGATATCCACTTCGCTGTCGACCGTTGCTTTCCTTGTGCACAGCAACGATGTCAAATCTATACTTTCCAAACTTAACACGCTGAGTCCCGGAGACATAGAGAGGATCGAGGTCAAGAACGATGTGGCGCTGGTGTGCGCCGTGGGAGACAACCTCCTCTCGAAGTGCGGAGTGTCGGGAGATATATTCGCTGCCGTCAAGGAAGCAAAGGCCAATGTAGAGATGATCTCAGAGGGAGCATCCGATGTCTCGCTCAACTTTGTCGTTCCCATGTCGAAGGCGACCGATGTTGTTAAGATACTGCACCGCAAATACGTAAGGGGCGAGTCCAATGAGGGATTATGATGGCAAAGACAGCGTGATGATGTTCGGCGGAATGCCGGTCACGGAGATCGCAGACGAATTCGGAACGCCGGTATACGCCACCGACGAGAAGAGGCTGAGAGAGAATTACCGCAAGGTATACGGTGCGTTCTCAAAGCACATGGACACAAAGGTCCACTACGCATGCAAAGCGAACTCGAACCTTGCCATACTGAAGATTCTTGAGAGCGAGGGGTCGGGCATCGATGCGGTATCCATCGGAGAGGTCTTGACATGCTTAAAAGCAGGCTTCACACCGGACAGGATAATGTACACAGGGGTAAACGTAAGCAACGAAGAACTGAAAGCGGTGACCGATCTGGGCGTGATGGTTAACATCGACTCTTTATCGGAACTGGAGAGGCTCGCTAAGATCAGAAGATCTCTGCCCGTATCTTTCAGGATCACACCCGGAGTAGGCTCGGGGCACAGCGAAAAGGTGGTCACCGGCGCAAAGGGATCGAAGTTCGGGATCCCTCTTAAGGATGCGATCGGAGCATATGTTCGAGCGAAGGAGCTGGGCTTCGAGCCGAAAGGCATTCACGTCCACATAGGATCGGGAGGCCAGTCAACGGAACCCTTCATGGAAGCGACCGAGACCCTCATC
>JAIRQG010000109.1 GCA_031256615.1 Candidatus Methanoplasma sp.
CTTGAACAAAAGATAAGAGACCTGATCTTGGAAGGATGCACACGGTTCTTCATCGTTACCACATGTGTGTCTGGCATCATAGGAGATAATGTGATCGATGTGGTGACCGCGATGAGCAACCAGCACCCCGATCTGTACTTCAGGGTGATAGAGGCGGACGGCAATATTTTGGGGGATTGGGAAGAAGGGTACATCGAAGCGGCAGACGCAGTGGCAGACATGATCAACAAAGACATCCAAATATCAGGCAGACGTGTGAACCTGATCGCAGAAAGATACTTCTTCAGAATAAATGAAGACAAAGACGACGATGCGGTCGTTTTGCTGAAGCAGTTCGGCCTCGAGGTGAACTGCCGTTTCATGTATGAGACCGAAATGAATTCTATAATGAATTTCAAACGGGGGGCGCTCAATTACATGGTGAACGACGATGCCATGGCGACAGGGGTCGCCCAAGTATTGGAGAAAAAGATCGGCATCAAGGTCGAAGATGAACTGCTTCCCTGCGGGATGTACGAACTGAAAAAGTTCGCGGAGAGGATCGGCGAGGAGTTCGGCATTCCGGAGGAGGCTGCCAAAGTGGTCAAGAAAGAAGAGGACGAGTACATGGCGGCGATATCCGAACTCAGGAAAAGGCTGGAAGGAAAGAAGGTGTTCATCGAATCCTGGTACATCCATAACATAGATTGGCTGATTGAACTGATCCAGGATCTTGGGATGGAGATAGTTTTCATCGGTCTTGCCCCTGAGCGCGATTGGAAGGCCGAGAGAAGAAAGAAATCAAGATTTGAAGACAAATTGGAATTCACCAGAGACTATTGGCCCGATGACATCTGTGAGGACGCTCGCCGCTTAAAGCCGGACATAATCATAGGAGACAGCGGCCGCTCCGGCATGACCGATATACATCACATCAGCTTCGTCCGAGCCGGGGTCGGGGTTAAGTGCGTGATCAGATTCGCAAGAGAGATGGCCGATGTAATGGCCGCGCCCCCAGTTGAAGGCTGGAGGCTTAACGGAAAGGGAGAGATGATGGGGGATGAAAGATATGCCGGGAATTAAGAAGATCCACATGGACGGCTTCACCGGCGCCCTCATGGCGGTGGAGAGCTTCAACGGAACGGTGGCTGTTCTTCACGGCCCGGGAGGATGCCGCAATTATCACACATTCATTTCATCGCAATGCTATCCCAGAATGTCGCCGGAGAACTTCAAGAAATACTCCCAGAAGTATCTTTACTGGAATCCGAGGATGCCGTGCACATACATGGATGAGAACGATTACATCAACGGCGCCGAGTCCAAGATCGAAGAGATCCTGCCCATTGTGAAAGATGTACACGGAGGCATAGCGGTATTCATCCAATCGCCGGGAGCCTCGCTTATAGGAGATAACATCTCGGATGTGATCGAACGCATGGGTTATTCCGATACGGCATTGGCTATCGAGGAATCGCTCATATCTCAGCCGTTCTCCTCCAGTTATGATCACACAGTGAGATCGTTGATCGAATGGAAGAGACCGAAAAAGAAAGAGGCCCGCAAAGGTACCGTGAACATCCTAGGTCTTCCGATAACGACCAAGGCATGGGCAGACTCCCTCGAAGAACTGAAACATATGCTGGCTCTTTGCGGGATAGAGGTCATCACATCTCCCGGAGCGGGGTGTTCGGTGGAAGATGTAGATTCTTCCGCGGAAGCGGAGTACAACGTGATGGTATGCCCCGAGTATGGTTCAAGGACCGCAGCATTCTATGAAGAGAAATTAGGGATACGATGCATAATATCCAAAGCGGGCGCGCCCGTTGGGTTCGACGCAACAGAAGAGTGGATAAAGAACGTATGCGCAACGATGGGAAAGGACCCCTCTGCAGCTTTGAAGTATGTAGACAAGCACCGCCTCCGCGCTTTCAATACCATAGATAAACTAGTGTATAATCAAAGGACCAAAGGGATCAGATTCGCAGTTATGACTGACAGCTCTGTGCTTCTTCCCCTGACAAAGTGGCTGTACTCATATCTGAGCATGATTCCTGTGTTCCTGGAAGCCGAGCCGGGAGAGGACATTGAAAGCGTGAGGTCCCTGAACGCTTTCATTGACAGTGCGGGACTCAAAGGCTCCGTAGGCATGGACATCTCAAAAATGGAGCCGCACTTTGTCCTTGCGGATGGCCATATGTCCGAGACCCTTAGGCTTATGGGCGTATGCAAAGCGGGGGTGGACCTCTCCGCGCCCGACCTTTCGCACTTCAGTTTCATCCCCAAACCGGTGATGGGAGCTCTTGGTTCAATGTACATTCTGGATGAGATATTCAACAGCTTGTGATGCGCATAACAGCATATTTTTTCCGTGAATATATATCTGGCATTGGAGGCATAGTCCAAATCATTATATAGAGATAATTGGGTGATACATCCAACGGACTTTGGTCTAGGATGATAGAATGGTAAAGAAAGCAATTATTGCAGTTGTGATCGTTGTTGCCGTTGCTATAGTGGCTGTCGGTGCGTATGTTGCGCTCAGCGGCGATAACGATAACGATCAAAACAAAGTTACGTTCCTGATTCAGGATGATAAAGGAGCATACTTTTGGATAAACGGAAGCGGAGAGACTGCGTTGGATGCACTCGAAGACGCTTTCTCTGATTATCCCAGCGGAACACTTGTAACAGGTGCGTATGGAATAAACTCGATTTTCGGTAACAGTTCTGCTCAAGACACTGCGGGCAACTGGATATGGTGGATACAGTTCACATGGAAGGACGACAAATGGTCTTGCAATGGTGTAGGCCTCGATAGCATCTATTCGAAGGATGTAAAATATATGCTGATACTGTTCGGGGCTGGAAACATGACCGATCCCACACTTACTCAGGCACCTGAAGGTACGCCAACACCGGATGATGCAAAGGTATGGGACTGCAGTACCAAAGGAACAGTATTCCAAATAGAATCTGAAAGCGGTCTGTACTTTAAGATCAACGGCACCGGAGGAGACAATCTGCTGGTGACCCTTAAGAATGCATGCGAGAAATACAATATACCAATGCGCAGCGCACGCCTAACATACGACGCAACTGATTATTTGTCTGGAATATTTGGCATCTACTCAGTTGATGAAGATGACGACGGCAATTGGGTTCATTGGGCGGAATATGGATACAAATCCGGCGCATGGGAGCCAAGCACGATCACTATGGCTGGACTAAAGTCCTCGGATAATCCAAAGTATGCGTTGGTCTTCGGAGATGGAACGGGAACCCCAACCTAATGAATTTTCATAAACCCTTTCAAACATTTTTCAAACTTTACAAGTTGGTGTATTAGTGGACGGAAAGAAAGCAAAGATCGCAATATCTATTGTTTTAGTGCTGGTTGGAGCATCCCTGGCGGTACTCGTCTCGCCCGATGCATCCTTCGCCCGCTCCGCCGATGGAATGATAATCGACTTTGGCGACAGAGAGATCGTTTATACTCCGATCGATACATCGGCCCACCCCGATGCGGCCTCTGCTTTGGAATACGCATGCTCGGAGAAAGGATACCGACTTGAGATGGAAGACGGTTCGGTAAGTGCGATAGACTTCCGCCCTGCAGAAACTGACAGCCGTACTTGGGCCTGTTTCGTCACCAAGAGAGGAGAACTCACATGGGCAAAAGCGGAGGACCCGTCCAAGGTCATGATATCGGAGTACTCTGCGGTTGCGTGGGGACTTTGTTCAAAGGGAGAGCATCCTACCACGGGGGTGGATGCTACAGGCATCAGCTATTATGGATACCCCACTGCGACAAGGATCGTCACTCTTTCTCCTTCTGCAACGGAGACTGTCGTCGCTGTAGGAGGATACAACGCCATCGTTGGCACTGATATGTACAGCGATTATCCCTACTCAGTAGTGGCAGGGCACGAGAGCGGCCGCATTGCCGAGGTGGGAGGATATTCCACGCCGAGTTTCGAATTGGTGCTGAAACAGATGCCCGATCTGGTAGTATGCATATCGACCCAGGCTACACACATCAATATGTCTGAGAAACTGAGGGAGAAGGGCATAAACACAGTGGTCTCCTTCGACGGCGAGAGCATCGATACGATACTTGACAATGTCCACGTGATCGGCACTGCCATGGGATATGATCTTGGAAGGGACCGTGTGATAGACACCATGTACGATGCCTTTGACAGTGTCAAGGGCATTCTGGAGGTGGATTTCACGATAACTTTTCCAAGAGTAATGGTCGCCCTGACCACAGTTAAATCCCCGTGGGTATCCGGCGGGGGGACATATATGTCAGACATAATGGACTTTGTCATCGCCACCAATGTTTACGGCGCCGCCAACAACTGGATCCAGGCCAACAGCGAGTCTGTGTTCACATATAACCCCGATGTGATCATGATCGTGGGGTATGAGGGCCTGCCTACGCAGGAGGAATATGACGCATTGCTCAAGGACCTCCCGGCGGAATGGAAGAGGACAACAGCGTTCAAGACCGGCGAGATATACGTGTTCACACAGTCATCTGCAGATCTGGCATCCCGCCCGGCACCGCGGGCGGTGCAACTGACGGAGCTGGTGGGAAGGATCCTCCACCCTGATTCATTCAGGGACGGGATCGAAGTACCGAAATATTTCGGAAATGAGTTTAGAGACTATCTTACAATAACAAAAGAAATGGATTTCAGCTGAGTGCCGATATGAAAAAAGGATTAATTATTGTCTTATTCGCCCTGTTCGCATGCACCATGATAGCGTCTCCCCTGACGACGATGGGAGCTTCAGAAGAAGACACAACTCCCATGGTTCTTATCGATATGGGAAACGGGGACACATACTGGATTGACGCGGATACAGACAGCACAACATACAAAGGTGTGCTTACGTCAGCGCTCACGGAATTGGGGCTAGCCCATTCCCTTTCTGGGAAGATCAAAATCGGGGAAAGGGAAGACTTTACCATAGGGAAAGTGAAGACCTCTTGGAAACTCTTTGAATTCGGAGATAACGGATGGACCGAAAAGAGCAATATGGATTCGAAGTACAACGGAGGCACGATCGCACTCGGATACTACCCTGCAGGGATCGCTCCGACCGTTACTCCTGAGCACATGCATTCATGGACGCAGGCAAGGGGCAATTCCGCACAGGAGGGACATCAGACGGCGAACATTCCCGAATCTTTCCCCAAGACATTGTTTGAAAAGAACTATGGCAACGGAAACTTCGTCTGCGGTGTGACACTGGTGGCAGACGGAAAAGTGATCATCGTCACAGGCGGCACAACGGCATTAAAGCTGAATCCGCAGGTGTACGCCTATGACCAAAATACCATGAAAGAGGTCTGGAGCTCCGAGTTCCCGACCG